>JBDIAM010000022.1:0-20662 GCA_039812445.1 Piscicoccus intestinalis
TCGCATCTCACCGGGAATCACCAACAGCAGCCTGAAAAAGCCCAATAACCGAGTCCGGAAAATCTCGGGCAGCCCACAGCCTCTCTCGGCCTGTCCCCCACACCAACCCAGCCCGCAGCACCGCGAACCCGGCAAAAACCCTGAAAACCACACCCCCACAATCAGATTGCGCGTGACCCGCCAGCCTCGCTAGTGACCTGGCAAAGACTTGACTCAACTCGGCGAGAACGCTGGACATCGGCTCGCACGCCGTCACCTCCGACGATCCGCACGCCACGCAGCGGTGCCATCTCTCGCCGGCCCGGCGCCCACCAGCACGGAACGCCTCAGCCAGATGCTCGGCGTCCGCGCCGCCATGCGCTCGCACCTGCTGCGGTCCCGTTCGACGCTGCGCTGAGAATGCGGCGTCAGCGGTCGGCGCCGTTCGAGCAGGAGGGTGGAGGCCGGCTCGATGCCGTCGTCGTGGGCGCGGCGTGCCGCCTGGATGGAGACTTCGTGCTGGCGGCGGCCGAGCCGCCAGCGGCTGTGCCCGGCAGCCGGGTGACGTCGGCCTCGGTCAGCGAGCGTCGACTCCAGCGCACAGGATCCCGTGCGCCCAGGGCAACTAATCGGCTGTGGTCGATGCGCGAGGCCCGGCGGGCGCCGGAGAAGTCGACTAGCGCCACAAGGAGCCGCCGCGCCGGGTGATGGTGTTGGGAAATCGAGCACTCCGGGTAGTAGCTCAGCAGGTAGCATCGCTGGTATGAAACTGAGTGTGAGTCTCCCTCAGGAAGACGTCGCCCTCCTCGATGCGGTCGTCGCGGAGAAGCGCGCTGCCGGCCGCTCGGCGGTGATCCAGCAGGCGATCGAACTCCTCCGGGAGGCGAGGCTTGTCGAGGAGTACCGGCAGGCCGCCCAGGAGTGGGAGTCATCGGGTGACGCAGAGGCCTGGGCCTCGACGGATGCGGACGGCATCGTCGATGAGGCGTGGTGACATCGTTCTGGTTCGGCTCGATCCGGCCGAGGGCAGCGAGGCCGCCAAGACGCGGCCGGTGGTCGTCGTGGGCCGTGACGCCCACACGTCGATGAGCGTCGAGCTGGGCCGCGGTGTCGTGACCATCGTGCCGTTGGCCAGCAACACGGCCCGGGTCATGTCCTTTCAGGTCTTTCTCTCCGCGGCGGAGACGGGGCTGGACCGCGACTCGAAGGCGCAGGCCGAGCAGGTGCGGTCGGTCGACGTCCGCCGGCTCGGCCCGGTGATCGGCAGAGTGCCTAGGGAGCGAATGCCAGACGTGGACTCCGCCCTCCGCCTGCACCTCGCCCTCTAGACCGGCAAGCCTCAGCCGACGCGGTCCTACGCAGCGGCGGGACTGCTGCCCGGTGCTGCCTCCCCGGCGACCCCGGTGTGGGCGGCTGCGCGAGGATGGGGCGATGGAACTCGAGGTCAACGGCAACCGGCACGCGGTCTCCCACCCTGACGAGCCGCTGCTGTGGGCGCTGCACGACGAACTCGGCCTCAACGGGGTGCATTACGGCTGCGGGGCCGGCATCTGCGGGTGCTGCACGGTGCTCGCCGACGGGCAGCCGCTGCGCAGTTGCCAGGTCAGCGCCCGCGACGCGGCCGGGCGCTCGTTGACCACCCTCGAGGGGCTGGCCGCGCTCGCCGGCGCCACCGGCGACGAGCTGCACCCCGTGCAGCAGGCGTTTCTGGAGAATCCCCTGCAGTGCGGCTGGTGCCTGCCCGGCCACGTCATGACCGCCGTCGGGCTGCTGGCGCGCACCCCCGACCCGAGCCCCGAACAAATCGCCGCGGAGGCGGGCCGCAACCTGTGCCGCTGCGGCGGCTACACCGCCGTCCGCGAGAACGTCGCCCGCGCCGCCCGGATCGCCCGGGAGGGGTCGTGACCGTCGAGCCGCGCGAGCCGAGCGGCGAGTCGAGCGCGTCGGGTTCGCAAGACTCGCCGAGCGAGACCTCGCCGACGAAGCGCGGCATCACCCGGCGTCGGCTGCTGCTCGGGGCGGCCGCGGGTGCCGGGCTGCTCGTCGTAGGCGCGCCGGTCGCGCTCGACCGGGGCCGGCCGCGGCTCGCGGAGGCGATCCTCGAACGCGGCACCGGCTCCCCCACGATCCCCGACGGTCTCGTGTGGTTCGAGCTGCACGGCGACGACCGGCCGGTCACCCTGCACGTGCCGAAGATCGAGATGGGCCAGGGCGTGCACACCGGGTTCGCGCAGCTCGCCCTCGAGGAGCTCGCGATCGAGCCCGAACAGCTGCGCGTGCAGCAGGCCGACACCGCCCGCGGCTTCGCCGCCGACGCCCAGTTCACCTTCGGCTCGACGTCGGTCAGCACGATGTACCAGCCGCTGCGCGAGGCCGCCGCCGCGGTGCAGGCGATGCTCGCCGCCGAGGCCGGCGCCCGGCTCGGGGTGAGCGCCGACCGGCTCGACGCCGCCGCCGGCCGGTTCACGGTGCGCGGCACCGACCGCGCGCTGACGTTCGGCCAGGTCGTCGCCGGCCGCGCGACCCCCTGGCGGCTGCCCGAGCAACCACCAGCCCTGCGCGGCCGCGGCTCGTTCACCCGCATCGGCCGCGACCTGCGGCGGGTCGACATGCGCGCCAAGCTCACCGGCGCCGCGGTGTACTCCTACGACGCGCGCGTGCCCGGCATGCGATTCGGCGCGGTGGCGCGCCCACCCCGCTTCGGCGCCACCCTGCGCTCGGGCCGCGGGCCCACCCGCGACGGCCTGACCGTGCTCATCGTCGCCGAGGCGAACTTCGCCGGCGTCGTCGCGCCCACCCGCACCCAGGCGTGGGCGGCCCTCGCCGAACTGGAGCTGGAGTGGGAGGGCGGCACGCAGGCAAACTCCGCCGATCTCGATGCGATGCTGCCCGCGACCGGCGGCGCCGTCATCCGCCGCGACGGCGACCTCGACGACGCGCTCTCCCGCGGCACGCTCGTCGAGGCCGAGTACCGCACCCCGCTCGCGCACCACGCGCACCTGGAGCCGGTCGCCGCGCTCGTCGCGATCGACCCGCCCGCTGGGCCGGACGGGCCGCGGCCCGTGCGCGCGTGGGTGGGCACCCAGGCTCCGGGCGCCGCGAAGGACGCGCTGACCGAGCTGCTCGGCGACGGCCACGACGTGACCGTCTACCCCACGCTGCTCGGCGGCTCGTTCGGGCGCAAGGGCAGCCAGGACGCCGCGCTGGAGGCGGCCCGGCTGGCTCGCGCCGACGGCTCGCCCGTGCACGTCGGCTGGAGCCGCGGCGAGGACCTGCGCCACGGCGTCTACCGACCCCCGACGCACACGCGGCTGCGCGGCACCGTCGAGAGCACCGGCGACGCGGCCCGCTTGCGCGGGGTCGAGCAGTTCAGCTCCTCCGGCGACATCATCTGGGCGATCGCCGGACTACCCGAATTCGTGCGCGACACCCTCGGATTCGACCCCGGCACGCTGCTCGCGCAGTTTCTGCCGTACCGCCTCGACGGCTACCGGGTGCGCAACGAGCGCGAGGAGCTGCCGGTGCCGACCGGCCCGTGGCGCGGGCTCGGGGCCTATCCCAACACGTTCGCCCTGGAGAGCTTCGTCGACGAGCTGGCAGTCGCCGCCTCCGCCGACCCGATGCGGTTCCGGCTCGCGAATCTGCCCGACGACGACGCCGGAAGACGGCTCGCAGCCGTGCTCCGCAAGGCCGCGCAGGAGTCGGGGTGGGGTGGGCCTTTGCCGGCGGACGGCGCCCGGCGGGGCCGCGGCGTCGCGTGTTGCCTCGATCACGACACGGCGGTCGCGCAGGTCGCCCAGGTGCGGGTGGGCAACGGCCGCATCGACGTCGAGCGGGTGGTCGTCGCCGTCGATCCCGGGCTCGTGGTCGACCCGGCCGGCGCCCGGCAGCAAGCCGTCGGCTCGGTCGTCATGGCGCTGAGTTCGGCACTCGTGGAACAGCTCTCGGTGGCCGACGGGGCCGTGACGCAGGGCAACTTCGACGACTCCCCGATCCTGACGATGGACCGGACGCCCCCGATCGACGTCTTCTTCGTCGACAGCGACGACCGGCCCCGCGGCATGGGCGAGCCGGTGCTCGGGCCGGTCGCCGCCGCGGTGGCCAACGCGGTGTATGCGGCCACCGGCCAGCGGGCCCGGGCCCTGCCGCTGCGGCTCACCTAAACTGGATCGATGTCCTCGTCAGCACCGTCTTCCACCCGGCCGTCCCGGCTCCCGACGAGGATGCCCAACCCGCTGATTTGGGCGATTCCCGTGGCGCTCGCGCTGACGGGGGTGGTGTGGCTCGTCGGCGAGCAGATCCACCGCACCGATCTGCTGCCCGACACCGGGCCCTCCTGGTACTACTGGCAGCTGCCCGAGCCGACCGTGTGGACGCGGCTGTCGGCGTGGGGCGGGTACGTCGCCCACCAGCTCGCGATCTGGGGCCTCATCTACTACGCACAGACTCGTGTGCGGCGGTACACCGCGGGGCTGCACCCGATCAACGTCATCGCGCTCGGCGTGAACTTCGCGTTCATCGTGCTGCACCTGGCCCAGAGCGTGTTCTTCTACGACGGCCTCGCGCAGGACGTGTCGATCTACAGCTCGCAGGGCTCGGTCATCCTGCTGCTCGTCGTCGTGCTGCTCATGGAGAACCGGCGCCGCGGCATGTTCTTCGGCAGGAAGGCGCCGCTGGCCCGCCGGGTCGTCGACGTCGCCCGGCGCTATCACGGCTACCTGTTCAGCTGGGCCATCGTCTACACGTTCTGGTACCACCCGGCGGAGAACACCCAGGGCCATCTCATCGGGTTCTTCTACATGTTCCTGCTGCTCATCCAGGGCAGCCTGTTCTTCACGCGCAGCCACACGAACCGCTGGTGGACCCTGACGCTCGAGGTCATGGTGCTCATCCACGGGGCGCTCGTGGCGGTCATGCAGGCCGGGCCCACCGGGTTCTGGCCGATGTTCTTCTTCGGCTTCGCCGGGATCTTCGTCATCACCCAGATGCACGGGGTCGGGCTGTCGCGGCCGACCAGGTGGCTGCTCGGCGGCACCTACGTGCTGGCGGTGCTCGGCGTGTACACCTTCCGCGGTTTCGACAAGGTCGACGAGATCGTGCGCATCCCCGTCATCGAGTACGGCCTGGTGTTCTTGCTGACGCTGCTGGTGTGGCCCGTCGTGGCCCTCGTCGACGCGGTCCGTCGCCGCCGCGGCCCCGACGCGGGCGCGGCCGCGGTTCGGGAGACACCGGTGCCGGCCAGGGAATCGCCGGAACGACTACCGCGATCGGGCTGACCTCGGCGGCGACCTGCGCCGATGCCTCGTGAGGCCGCATCGGGATCGTCGATATGGCACAACATCGTCGGCGACCGCGTCGCTGCCTGGGTCTATCCTGGAGGCGCGATCCCGCTGCGACGCCATGCCGCTCGGACCGCACCGGAGCGAGGGGAAGAGGACAGGAATGGCAAGCGACGGACTGAGCGTGGGCTACCGGCTCTGGTGGAACATCCGCAAGAGTGTGATGTCGGTGTTCGGGCCGGCCCAGCTGGGTGGCGAGAGCGACCCGATCTACCGCCTCGAGCGCGAGCGCGCCGCCAAGGTCGCCGAGGCTCAGGCCAAGCGTCAGGGCAAGTAGCTCCCCCCGAGGGTGGTCGCCCGGTCAGGACCGGGCGAGGATCTCCCCGTGCACGACGACGAACCAGGAGTCGGGCCCCGGCCACTCGCGCCACGCCTGCGCCATCCGCGCCAGCTGCTCGTCATCGGCCAGGCCGTGCCGGCGACAGCCGTCGGCGAAATCGGAGTCGGTGACCCGCCGTGACCACGTGCCCGCCCAGTACTCCCGGCCAGCGTTGTCGGCGTAGCACCAGGTGCTCGCCGAGGCGCTGACCTCCGTCAACCCCGCCGCGTGGGCCCACGCCAGCAGGCTTCGCCCGGCGTCGGGCTCCGCGCCGTTGGCGCGGGCGAGGCGCCGGTAGGTGTCGAGCCAGTCGGTCATCCCCGCCGAGCGCGGATGCCACGTCATCGCCTCGTAGTCGGCGTCGCGCGCGGCCACGAGGCCGCCGGGGCGGGTGACCCGGGCCATCTCGGCCAGCGCCGCGACCGGGTCGGCGAGATGCTGCAGCACCTGGTGGGCGTGCACGACATCGAAGCTGTCGTCGTCGAACGGCAGCGCGTAGACGTCACCGAGCTCCCAGCGGGTGCGCTCGTCGCCGCGGGCGGCGCCAGCTGCGCGGGCCGCCTCCAGGGGCGCGTCGACGTTCTCGAGCCCGATTACCTGACCGGCTCCGGTGACGCCGTCGACGGCCTGCGCCAGGTCGAGTGTGACGGAGCCGGGTCCGCAACCGACGTCGAGCAGCCGCATGCCCGGGCGCAGGTGCGGCAGCAGGTAGGCGGCGCTCGTGGCGGCCGTCCGCGCGCCGTGCGAGGCGAGAACGCTCGCGGCGTGGCCGTGCGTGTATACCGCACTGTTCTCATCGTTCGAGATCATATGTCCCATTATATGAGCGGACGCTTGGCACTGCCATCGGCTCGAGCGGGTCATACGCGCATCAAGCACGACCTGGCTACCATCGTTGGCTGATCACATCTGGTATCAGATTCCGGCATTTTGGTATCGTCTGAATATGGCCATGACCCTACGCCTCAGCCCCGAACAGGACCGGATTCTCGAGCAGATCGCTCGCGAAGACGGTGTGAGTAAGCACCAGGCCACCCTGAATCTGATCGAAGAGGCGGCCGTGCGACGCGGCCGTCGAGCGCGAATCGACGCGATCATGGACGACGTGCTGGACCGTGACGCGGAATTGCTGCGACGGCTGGCCCAGTGACCGACAGCGACTGGCAGTACCTGACAGTCGAGGATCTGCAGCACATGGCCGCACGCCTGGGCACCCCCGCAGTGCGCGATATCGGCCTGCTCGACTCGGCCGCGCATCGGCCGCAGTCCACGGTCTTCGGCCAGGACGCCTACCCCGACCTCGCCACGAAGGCCGCCGCCCAGCTCAGTTCGGCCGCACGCAATCACGCTCTGATAGACGGCAATAAACGACTGGCGTGGTCGGCGGCCCGGGTGCTGTGTCGCCTGGACGGTCACGAGCTCACACCGCCCGACGATGACGCGGCGTACGACCTCGTCATCGCCGCAGCCACCGGCGCGGCGGACGTCACCCAACTCGGCGCCACGCTGCGCGACTGGTTGCAGCCGCGGTCGTGAGGTGCTGGCTCGTCCACAGCCCTGCTCGACGCAGCGACGTCGTCCACAGCCGTCCAGGCTGGAGGTGGCGGCCGCTTCGAGATCGTCCGTAGGGTTCCGTTACGCCCGAGAGCCGGTCGATGCTTAGCCCACCGAGAGGAGGAGCCATGACCGCAGTGACACACATCTCGCCGCTGCCACGTCTGCTCTCTGTGGCCGAATGGGACGAGTGGTCTCAGCGGGAGGACGCCTATGAGCTGGTCGACGGCCTACCAACCGTGTCTCCACCCGAGATCATCCGCAACAACCGCGCGGCCGTGCACCTGGTGAACGCCCTGGATCGCGCTCTGGGCGCAACCGCGATCGTCACCCTGCAGTGCGAGGTTCTCGTGGATGGCGCGGGGCCGACGGTGCGCAGACCCGACGTTGCGGCGCTGCGGGCGGACGTCGATGAGTCCACCTACCGGGTCGACGCGTCGCAGACGCTGCTGGTGGCCGAGATCGTCTCACCCGGTTCGGTGGTGCGCGACTGGCGCGACAAGCGCGCCGACTACGCCCGCGCCGGGATCCCCGCCTACCTCGTCGTCGACCTCACCGACGATCCGCACCGCATCACGCTCTTCGAGCAGCCCGAGGCCGGCGACTACACCCGCATCACCGGCGGCGCGCGAGTGACGCTCACGCTGCCCGGGGGCGAGCTCACCCTCACGCCCGCCGACCTCACGTCGTAGCGTGGGCAGCGGCCCACCCGGGCCGCTCGATTCGCGAGGAGGCGACGCATGGCAACACGCAATGGCAGTGCGATCTGGCGCGGTGACCTGAAGTCCGGCACCGGCGAGGTCACCGTCGGCAACGGCGTCTACACCGGCAACTACTCGTTCACGTCCCGCTTCGAGGACGGCGAGGGCACCAACCCCGAAGAGCTCATCGCGGCCGCGCACGCCGGCTGCTACTCGATGCAGCTGTCGGCGATGCTCGCCGAGGCGGGCAACACCCCGACGAGCGTCGACACCTCCGCGGTGTGCTCGCTGCGCACCATCGACGGCAAGCCGACGATCACCAAGATCGTGCTCACCACCGTCGGTGAGGTGCCCGGCCTCACCGAAGAGCAGTTCCAGGAGACGGCGGCGCAGGCCAAGGAGGTCTGTCTCGTCACCCGGGCCCTCGCCGGCGTCGAGGACATCGAGCTCAAGGCGAGTCTGAAGAGCTGAGAGCCACGCCACCCACGACGCGCCGGCGTCGCGACCGCCGGTCACTCCGGTAGCACGGTCACGACGTCGGCGACGTCGGTGAGCACGTCGCCGAGGTCGAGGCACTGCCAGGGTCGGTGCACCCCTGCGGGCAGACGCTCGAGCCGGGCCGCGGCGGCAACCGCGACGGCGGCCGTCGCCGCGTAGTCTCCGCGGGCGCGGGCGGCCCACACGGTGCCGCGATGGGGGTCGTGCGCGCTCAGCTCGACCGACTCCGGCCGGTCCGGCGAGTGCCGCGCCATCCGCGCCAGCACGGCGTCGGGCACACCGAGCAACGGCCGCAGCGCGCCCGTGCGCCGCAGGGAGGCGATCGCGACGCTCTGGGCCCGGTCGTCCCACCGCGTGAGCATGCGCACGTCCAGACCCTCGGCGGCCAGCGCGTCGGCCTCCGCCGAGGCGAGCCGCAGCCACGCCGAGCCGTCCCGCCGCACGGCACCGGCTCCGTCGGCGACCCAGCGCAGCATCTCGCGGACGCCGGCGGCGCCGACCCGCGCGTTGCCGCTCTGCACGAGCCGCAGCTCCAACGGGGTTCCGGGACGGGCGAACTCGGCGGCGACCACGCCGCTGAGCCCGGGGAACATCCCGGTCGCGACGAGGTGCGGGGTGCCCGACGCGCGCGCCGCGCGCTCGGCGCCGACGAGGGCCTGGCCGTAGCGCGGGGAGACGTCGACGCTGGGCACGCTCGCCGCGGCACATGCCTGCTGGACGGCGCCGACCGAACCGGGCGCGGCGCACACGACGGCGTCGACCCCGGAGGCGGGCCCACCCGTGAGGGCGCGCCCGACGGCCCGGATGTCGGTGACGTCGACCTCGCGACCGCTGGCCGTCGCCACGTGCCCGGCCGACCGCAGCCGCTCGCTGATCGCGGCGCCGAGCGCACCGGTGCCGCCGAGAACGTGAACACGCATCGCCCCACGGTAGCCAGCCGACCCGGTGTCTGCGGGCGCACGCAGCGCGACGGCCGGAGGCGGTTCGCCCCCGGCCGTCGCGGACCTGCTCCCGTGGGTGGGTCAGCTGCGCTGCAGCACCGAGGTGAGCGCCTCGAGCACCGCCGGGTCCTCGATGGTGCTGGGGACCATGGCCTCCTGGCCGTCGGCGATCTGACGCATCGTCTTGCGCAGGATCTTGCCCGAACGGGTCTTCGGCAGCGCCGACACGACGTCGACCTCGCGCAGGGCGGCAACCGCGCCGACCTCGTCGCGCACCCGCCCGACGAGCTCCTTCTTCAGCTGCGCCTCGCCGGCCTCGTCGAGGTTGACGCCCGACTTCAGCACGACCAGCGCCCGCGGGATCTGGCCCTTCATCTGGTCGGCGACGCCGATGACCGCGCACTCGGCGACCTGCGGGTGACCCGACAGCGCCGCCTCGATGGAGCCGGTCGACAGCCGGTGCCCGGCGACGTTGAGCACGTCGTCGGTGCGGCCCATGACGTAGACGTACCCGTCGGAGTCGATGTAGCCACCGTCTCCGGTGAGGTAGTAGCCGTCGTAGGCCGACAGGTACGACTGCACGTAGCGGTCGTCGTCCTGCCACAGCGTCGGCAGCGTGCCGGGCGGCATCGGCAGCTTGATGCAGATCGCGCCCTCGGCGTCGGCCGGCACCTGGTTGCCCTGGTCGTCGAGGATCTGCACGTCGTAGCCCGGGGTCGGCACGCTCGGCGAACCCGGCTTGACCGGAAGCTCCTCGATGCCGACGGGGTTGGTCGCGATCGGCCACCCCGTCTCCGTCTGCCACCAGTTGTCGATGACCGGGATGCCGAGCTTCTCGTGGGCCCAGTGGTACGTGTCGGGGTCGAGCCGCTCGCCGGCGAGGAAGAGGCGACGGAAGTTGCTCAGGTCGCTCTTCTTCATGAACTCGCCGTTCGGGTCCTCCTTCTTGATGGCCCGGATGGCGGTCGGCGCCGTGAACAGCGAGGCGACCTTGTGCTTCTCGACGATGCGCCAGAACGTGCCCGCGTCGGGAGTGCCGATCGGCTTGCCCTCGAAGACGATCGTCGTCGCGCCCGCCAGCAGCGGGGCGTAGACGATGTAGGAGTGGCCGACGACCCAACCGACGTCACTGGCCGCCCACCACACCTCGCCGGCGTTGATGCCGTACAGGTTCGACATCGACCAGCACAGCGCGACGGCGTGCCCGCCGTTGTCGCGCACGATGCCCTTGGGCTTGCCGGTGGTGCCGGAGGTGTACAGCACGTACAGCGGGTCGGTCGCGGCCACCGGCACGCACTCGGCGCGCTCGATCGACTCGTCGGCCATGGCCTCGTCCCAGTCGACGTCGTTCTCGCCCATCTCGGCCTGCACCTGCGGGCGCTGCAGGATGACGCAGCGCTCGGGCTTGTGCTCGCTGCGGCGGATCGCCGCGTCGATCATCGGCTTGTAGGGGATCGTGCGGGTCGGCTCGATGCCGCAGCTGGCGGCGACGATGACCTTCGGCTTGGCGTCCTCGATGCGCGCGGCCAGCTCGGCCGGGGCGAACCCGCCGAAGACGACCGAGTGCACCGCGCCGATGCGGGCGCAGGCCAGCATCGCGACGAGGGCCTCGGGAACCATCGGCATGTAGATGACGACGCGGTCACCCTTCTCCACCCCCAGGCTCTGCAGCACGCCGCCGAAGCGCTCGACGAGGTCGAGGAGCTCGGAGTACGTGATCGTGCGGGAGGAGTCGGTGACCGGGCTTTCGTAGAAGATGGCGGGCTGGTCGCCGCGCCCGTTGTCGACGTGGCGGTCGACGGCGTTGTAGCACGTGTTCAGCTCACCGTCGGGAAACCAGCGGTAGAACGGCGGCCGCGACTCGTCGATCGTCGTCTCCGGAGGAGTGATCCAGTCGATGCAGGCCGCCACCTCCCCCCAGTACCCGTGCGGATCGCTCGTGCAGCGGTCGTGGACTTCGCGGTAAGCGCCGGTGCTCATGCCACATCTTTACGTCTGAGCCGCAGCCTGTCAGCCCTCCGCGACGATCAATACGTCCAATTCGGCATGCGGCCGCGGAGTTGTTCGGCGAGCGGTTCGCTGCCGCGACGAGCGGTCACCCCACACTTGTATGTGGTCCGGCTCGCGACGGAGACCGCCGCGGCGGCGGTCAGGAGCAGCCGATGTGCAGCTCAGCGAGCACGGTGCTCGGCACCCGTTCGCACCCGACCTCGAACGTGCCGAGGTCACTGACCGACCAGCGTCCCGACGCGTGGCGCACGAGCACGACGGCCGGCTCGATCGTCCCCGGGTCGTCGGGCACCAGCATCGCCGTCGCCCAGGTGCCTTCGTCGGAGACGTGGATCGAGCGCACGGTGTAGGCGGCGTCGGGCATCCGGGAGGTGAGGTCCGAGGCGCGGACCGCCCGCACGATCGCACGCTGCTGGGCCGTCTGCGTCTCGTCCGTGGCCGCGGCGGCCGGGGCGACGGGGCCGGCGGCACGGGTCGCCGCGGGGGTCGGCACAGGCGTCGGCACAGGTGTCGGCACGGCGAGTCGGGAGGCGGCGTCGCTCGTCGCGGAGGCCGCGGCCGCCATCCCCGCGCCACCCGCGGCGGGATCGGCGATGTCGGGGACGGCGGCGAGGGCGGCCGCGATCCCGAGTCCGGCGAGAGCACTGGCGACGACCTGCAGGAGCTTCATGGGGATCCTTGTCAGGGCCCGCTGAGGGGGGCCGGATGAGGAGCCGGAGAGGTGCCGGTGGCGGTTTGTCTGATTCACTGGTCGGCCGGTTCGCGGCCCGCCTCAGGCCTGAATCGTTACGAATGGGCAACGATCGCCGATCGACGCGGAGCGTCGCCACGTCGTTGACAGTGCATCATCAACCGATGGACATCGACTCGGTGCCCGCCCTACGCGCCGCCCTCGACGACGGCGCGTCGTTGGCCCACCTTCGCCTGCAGGGCCTGGACCTGCGCGGACACGACCACATCTTCGACGGGCGCACCGACATCGAAGGACTGGTCGTGCTCGGCGGGCGGCTACGGCCCAAGCTCGGGCGACGCCTGACGCGGGCCGGGGCGATCGTCTTTCCACCGACTCCGCACGTGCCGGTCGATCCGTACCGCAGCAGCCTCTACGTTCCCGGCGAGCTCTACGAGGGCCTCGCCGACCACGGGTACGCGGCGACCCCGGACGCCCGGGCCTACGCGTGGAGCCGCGACCCGGACCTGACCAACGACGCGTACGTCTCGGTGCTGCGCGCCATGCACGACGCGGCGATGGGTGACAGCCTCGACGAGATCATCGACGACCGCGCGGTGGTCGGGATCATGGGCGGTCACGACTGGGGTCGCGGCAGCGAACGGTTCGGGCTCGCCGCCGCGTTGGGCCACCGGCTCGCGAACGCCGGCGTGCTCGTCGTCACCGGAGGCGGCCCCGGCGCCATGGAGGCCGCGAACCTCGGGGCCTACGCCACCGACGAGACCCGGCTCGGCCGCGCGTTGCGCCTACTGGCCGAGGTGCCGACGTTCGAGCCGGACATCGACGCGTGGGCGCGGGTCGCCTTCCGCGCCCGGGACGTGGCCCGACCGGACCCGTGGTCGGGGCGGCCCCGCAGCCTCGGCATCCCGACGTGGTTCTACGGCCACGAGCCGCCGAACGTCTTCTGCGACGCCGTCGGCAAGTTCTTCTCCAACGCGCTGCGCGAGGACGGGCTGCTCTCCCGCTGCCGCAACGGCGTCGTCGCGCTGCCCGGCGCCGCCGGCACCGCGCAGGAGATCTTCCAGGCGGTGACGCCGCTGTACTACACCGAACTCGACACCCTCCCGCCGCTCGTGCTCGTCGGCGAGGAGCACTGGACCCGGCGCGTGCCGGTGTGGCCGGCGGTGCAGGCGCTCGCCGCCGGGCGCCCCATGGCCGGTGCCGTGCACCTCGTCGACGACCTCGAATCTGCCGCCGCGATCGTCGCGCCCGACCGTGAGCGCCGCCGTCCCTGAGCACGTCTCCCACAACCTCCCTGAGAACTGCGTGTCGTGGTGAGAACTGCAGTCCGTGCTGCAGTTCTCACCACGACACGCAGTTTCGAGGGGCTTTCGGGGGCGTTCGAGGGACGGTTGGGGCGTTCGCCGTTCGGGGCGTTCGAGAGCGTTCGAGAGCGGCCGTCGTTCGACGCGTTAGGGGCGTTGGCTCGTCAGCGGGTGGACTCTTCGAGGAGTTCCAGGACGTGGCGGTAGACGCGGCCGGTGGCGCGGGTCATGCCGACCTCGCAGGTGCGGTTCGTCGAGACGTACACGTCGTCGGGGGCGCCGAGGGCCGCGACGTCGAGGGCCTCGGGTCGCGTGGCGGCCGCCGTCAGCTCGGGGTGCAGCATGCCGCGGTCACCGGCGAAGCCGCAGCAGCCCGCGTCCGGAGGCACGACGACCTCGCCGCCGCCCCGGCGGGCCGCGACCGCCGCCGCGACCGTCGTCAGCGCGCCGAGGTCACCGGCGCGCCGGTCCGAGCACGTCGGGTGCACGACGATCCGCGCCGCCCGGCCTTCTGAAGGAACCGCCGCGGGAGGCGTCGCGGGAGGCGCTGCGGGAGCCGGTGCGCGGGCCGGCTCCGGGAGCCGGGGCAGCACGTGCTCGGCGACGAACGCGACGGAGTCGAGCACCTCCAGGCGCGCCACCCGCGCCGCGAGCTCGTCGTCGCCCGCGGCGCGCAGGTCGTGCGCGAGCTCGGTCAGGCCGTGGGTGCACGAGCTGGCGTCGGTCACCACGGGCACCCGCCCCTCCTGGGTCGCCTCGAGCAGCGCGGAGGCGGTGCGCCGCGCCATCGCGGCCGTGCCGTGTGTCAAACCCTTGCTACGCCAGACGGTGCCGCAGCACAGCGACTCGACACCCTGCGGAATGCGCACCCGCACCCCCGCACGGTCGCACAACGCCACGAACGCGCGCCCCGAGCCGAGCCCGCGCGCGGTCTCGCTCGGCCCGGCTGGCCCAGTCGTGCCATTAGACCGGGTCGGCCCCGTCGGCTCAGCGGGCTCGTCCGGCGCGGCAGCGGCCGGTCCGGCGGTCGCGGGTTCGCCGGGCGTCGCGGGCCCGAACAGCTCCCCGATGCAGGAGGCGAACAGCACGACGTCGCCGGGTTCGCGGCGGGAGTCGGTGGCCCGGCTGATGCCCGGCTCCGGCAGGTCGTACCCGACGTAGGGCACGAGATCGGTGGGCAGCACGCGGCGGGTCACCCCGGTGACCGCGCTGATCAGACCGGGCGGGCCGGACGCGTTGAGGCCGACGCCGGCGCGCAGGGCCGGCAGCACCCGACCCCACTCGCGCGCAAGCCGCTCCCCGACCGCCTGGGTCGCCGCGGTGTGCCGCGCGGCGCGATGCTTCTTCATGAACGCGCCGGTGTCGATCCCGACCGGGCACGCGCCCTGGCACAGCGAGTCGACGGCGCACGTGTCGACGGCCATGTACGCGTAGTCGCGCTCGACGTCTTTGCGCACGTCGTTGGGGGCCGCGGCCAGGTCGCGCAGCAGCGCGATGCGCTGCCGGGGCGTCGTCGTCACGTCGCGCGACGGGCACACCGGCTCGCAGTAGCCGCACTCGACGCACCGGTCGACGTCGGGGTCGACCTGGGCGGCGAGCTTGAGGTCGCGCAGGTGCGCCTTGGGGTCGTCGCCGATGACGACCCCGGGGTTGAGCACCCCGGCCGGGTCGGCGAGGCGCTTGACCTCGCGCATCACCTCGTACAACTCGTCGCCGTACTGCCGGCGCACGTACGGCGCCATGATGCGGCCGGTGCCGTGCTCGGCCTTGAGCGATCCGTCGGCGCCGAGCACGAGGTCGACGAGGTCCTCGGTGAACCGCTCGAACGCACGCAATTGTGTGTTATCGGAGAGGTCGGGGTTGATCATGAAGTGCAGGTTGGCGTCGCGGGCGTGCCCGAAGATCACGGCGTCGTCGTAGCCGTAGCCGCCGCACAGCCTCCCGAGGTCGCGCACGGTCTGGGTCAGGGCGGGCATCGGCACGACGACGTCCTCGAGCAGCGCGGTCGAGCCGGCTGGCCGGGCACCGGCGACCGCGGTGTACAGCCCCTTGCGCACCGACCAGGCGGACGCGCGTTCGGCGGGGTCGCTGGTGAACGTCACCGGGGACGACAGCCCGCGCAGCCCGGAGATCGCGCGCTCCATGGCGTCGCGGGTGTGGGCGAGCCCGTCGGGGGTCTCCTCCTGGGCCTCGACGAGCAGGGCGGTGTGCTCGGCGACGGCCAGCCCGTCGAGCGCGGCGACCCGCACCGGACCGGCCTGCGAGACCCGCAGGGAGGCGGCGTCCATGAGTTCGGCGGTGCGGCTGCCGGCCTCGATGAGCGCGGGCAGCGCGTCGGTGGCGGCGTCGATGGAGTCGAGCACGAGCAGCGCGGTCGCGACGTGCGGGTAGACCGGCACCGTGCGGTACGTCGCCGACAGGATGAACCCGAGCGTGCCCTCCGAGCCGACCATGAGGTGGGCCAGGATCTGCGCCGGGTCGTCGTGGTCGAGAAAGGCGTTGATTCCGTAGCCCATCGTGTTCTTCATCGAGAACTGGTGCTCGATGCGCCGCACGGAGTCGGGGTTGCCGCGCACGCGGTCACGCAGCCGGGCCAGCCCCTCCCACAGTTCCGGCTCGTCGTGCCGCAACCGGGCGTCGGCGTCGGGGGCCCCGGTGTCGACGCGGGTGCCCGAGGGCAGCACGAGGTCGAGCGCGTCGAGCGTGCGGTAGGTGTTCGCGGTGGTGCCGCACTGCATGCCGGAGGAGTTGTTGGCGACGACGCCGCCGATGGTGCAGGCGGATTCGCTGGCCGGGTCGGGACCCAGCGCGCGGGCGTAGGGGGCGAGCCGGGTGTTCACGGCGCGCACGGTGGCGCCCGGCTGGCAGCGCACGCGCGCCCCGTCGTCGAGCACCTCGACGTGGCGGAAGTTGCGGCGGGTATCGACGAGCACCCCGTCGGTGCCCGCCTGCCCGGACAAGCTCGTGCCACCAGAGCGGAACGTCAGCGGCACGCCGTGCCGGGCGGCCACCGCGAGCGCGCCCTGCACGTCGCGCCCGTCGCGGGCGATGACGATCGCCTGCGGCACGAGCTGGAAGTGCGAGCCGTCGTGACTCATCCGCAGCCGGTCGATGAGCCGGGTGCGCAGCGGGCCCGGCCCGATCGTCTGCGTCAGGTCGTTGACCAGGTCTTTATCGGCCTTCCCGACCGCCGCGAGCCGGTTCGCCGCGTCGGCGTCCGACGAGGGCGCGGGCTCGTGGGTGTCGCGATCGGCAGCGGTGTCGGTCATGAGAGAACCTCCGGCGATGGGGTCTCCAACCTACCTCATAGGTCCGACAGCCACCCTCGCGACGGTGTCGACGACGCCGACTCCGCCGGCGACGGCGCCGTCGTCAGCGGGAGCCAGCGGCAGTCAGCGCGGGTCAGCGCCAGTCAACGCGGGTCAGCGCGGGTCAGCGCAGCGCGATCGGGTTGACCGGGGCCCCGACGGCGCCGGTCACCGGCAGCGGCCCGGCGGTGAGCAGGAACTCGTACCGGCCGTCGAGCGCGCAGGCCGCCGCGAGCGCGTCGAGGTCCCACATCTCCCCGATGAACAGCCCGATGTGCGGAATCGCCACCTGATGCAGCGGCTGGAACGCCTCGTCGAACTCGTTCGGCCGCACCTCGAAGCCCCACGTGTCGGTCGCGATCGCACAGATTTCTGTTCGGTGCAGCCAGTCCGCGGTCGTGAACGACAGCCCCGGAGCCGGTCCGCCCGCGTAGTCGCCCCACCCGTCCCGACGCGTTCGGGCCAGTTGCCCGGTGCGCACGAGCACGATGTCGCCGCGGCCGACCCGGCTCGACTCACCCTGGGCGGCGATCGTCTCCTCCAGGTCGGCGGCGGTGATCGCGTAGCCGTCGGGCAGCTCGTCGGAACCGAACCGCGCGCCAACCGTGCGGCCGACGTCGAGCAGCACCCCGCGCCCGCAGATCACGTCGGCGACGGTCTCGATGCCGGTGACCCCGTCTCCGAGGCTGGTGACGACCTCTTGCGCGGGGCGGCCGTTCCAGGCGCGGCCGTGGTCGAAGATGTGCCCGAGCCCGTCCCACTGGGTGGAGCACTGCAGCGGCATCGCGATGACGTCGTCGGCGCCGCCGATGCCGTGCGGGAAGCCCTGCACGCCGGTGACGGCGTCGCTGCCGGTGTCGAGCATCGTGTGCACCGGGTTGGTGCGCCGCCGCCAGCCCTTCTGCGGACCGTCCATGTCGAACCGCTGCGACAGCGAGAAGGATTCGCCGGTGCGCACGAGCCCGGCCGCGGCGACCCGGTCGGCGGGGCGCAGGTGGTTCATCGTGCCGCGCACGTCGTCCTCGCCCCAGCGCCCCCAGTTGCTGACCCGTGCCGCGGCGGCCGCGACGGCGCCCTCGGGGTCGGTGCGGTCGAGGTCGGCGGGGGTCAGCGGCCCGAGCCGGTCGCGACCGTCGGTGTTCATCCCAGCTCCGCGAACGTGTCGGCGACCCAGTCGGCGATGAACGTCGAGACGTACGGCAGGTGGTCGAGCCCGATGTGCTCGGTCGCGCCCTCGGCCGGGGTGAAGATCCGCAGCTCGCGCTTGGGCGAGTTCACCGCCTGCTCGTAGGAGCGGTGGGCGTACTCGAGCGGGATCTGCCGGTCGTTCTCGCCGTGGGCGATGAGGAACGGCACAGAAATGTGTTCGACGATGCCGTCGAGGTGCACGGCCTCCGCGTGGGTGATGAACGTGTCGAGGTCGTCCTCGCCCCACACCCACAGCACGTGCTCCCAGTAGTGCGGCACCGGGTTCTCGCCCTCGCGCTGCAGCCGGCGCTTCTGCACCGCGCCCCAGTTGTGGTTGGCGCCCCACGCGACGACGAGCGCGAGCCGCTTCTCGAAGGCCGCGGCGCGCGGGGCGTAGTAGCCGCCGAGCGACCAGCCGACGAGCCCGATGCGGTCGGCGCGCACGTCGTCGCGACCGGTCAGGTAGTCGACGCACGCGGCGGCCCACGTCTCGGTCTCCACGCGGGAGTGCAGGTCGCGCAGCCGCAGCGCCTCTCCGCTGCCGGGGCAGTCGACCATGAGCGTCGAGATGCCGCGGGCGCGCAGCTCGTTGTGGTGGTCGGACGTGTACATGTGCTCCTTGGTGGAGTCCAGGCCGTTGAACATGATCATCACCGGGGCGGGCCGGCCGTCGGTCGAGGCGTCGGAGAAGTAGGCCGGCAGGCTGCTGCCCTCGAACGGCACCTCGACGCGCGTGACGTGCGGCTCGAGCAGCTCGAACGACTTCTCGGTCAGGCGCAGGCAGTGCTCGTAGATCGCGTTTCGGCCGGCCCGGTGCTCCTTCTTCGCGCTCTGCATGCGCTCGGACTGCGCGAGGTAACCGCTGGCCCGCTTGTACAGCTGCCCGGCGGTGCGCCGGTGCCCCTTGGCCTCGGCGTCCTTCGCCTGCTCCTCGAGCTGGTCGGCGACGGCCTGCCAGGCCGCCATGAACTCGGTGGTGCCGACGTCGGAGCCCTGGGTGGCGAGCTCGCGGATCGGGCGGCACGCCCGGTCGACCTCGTCGATGAGCCCGCCGCTGTTGAGCGTGGCGACGACCCCGAGATTCCACACGTAGTTGCCGGGAAAGTATTCGAACATTGGTGATCCTCAGTGCTTCTCGGGTGGCTGATAGGTGGTCAGGAGGGCGTCGGAGACGGTCTTGGCCCCGCCCTGCGACGAGGCTCCCCCATCGACGGCGATCTCGGCGCCGGTGACGTAGGAGGCGGCGTCGGAGAGCAGGAAGACGACGACCGCGGCGACCTCGTCGGGAGTCCCGGCGCGGCCCAACGCCGTGGCCTCGATCGAGGCGCGCCGGAAGGCCGCGTCGGCGCCGGCGGTCATCGGGGTGTCGATGAAGCCGGGATGCACCGCGTTGACCCGCACGCCGCGACGACCGAGTTCGAGGGCGGCGGCGTGCGTCACGCCGCGCGCGGCCCACTTGCTCGCCGTGTAGGCGGCCGGGTAGTGCCCCTGCAGCGCCGCGAGCGAGCCGATCGTCACGATCGACGCGCCGGCCGGCATGAGCTCCGCGAGGGCCTGCGCACCGAGCAAGGGACCGAGCACGTTGACGGCCTGAACGCGCTCGAAGGCGGCCCGGGTCACGTCGCCGACCCGCGCCCGCCAGGTGACGCCCGCGCACGACACGAGGCCGTGCACCGGCTCGGGCCGCAGCTGTGTCACCAGCCGCGACCAGGCGGCCTCGTCGGTGACGTCGAGGTCCGCCACCCCGTCGGCCGGTGCGCGGTCGAGCGGCACGACATCGGCGCCCTCGCGCGCGCAGGCCCGCGCGACGGCGGCTCCGATGCCGCCGGCGGCCCCGGTCACGACGATCCGCCGGCCGGTGAGGGCCTGGCTCACGAGGCGCGCGAACGGGCCGCCGCCCGGTCGCCGCGTCGGGGGGCAGGCAGCGTCGGGGGCGGCGGGGCGCTGGTCACGGTGCCACTCAGGCTCCCGATGGCCTCGACGGTGATCGTCACGACGTCGCCGTCGACGAGGGGCGGCGGGTCCTGCCGGCCGTTGCGGCCCCACAGCTCCGCGAGGCAGCCGCCGTTGCCGACGGTGCCGGAGCCGATGACGTCGCCGGACAGCACCCGCGAGTCCCGCGAGGCGTAGGCGATCATGGCCTCGAACGTCCAGCCGCAGTTGGCCAGGGTGTCGGTGCCGACGACCCGGTCGTTCACGGCCACCGTGCACGTGAGGTCGAGGAAGCCGGCCTCGTCGCGGTGGGCGTCGAGCTCGTCGGCCGTCACGATCCACGGGCCCAGGCTCGTGGCGAAGTCCTTGCCCTTGGCCGGCCCGAGCCGCACCTGCATCTCGCGCGACTGAAGGTCGCGCGCCGACCAGTCGTTCATGATCGTGAAGCCGAAGACGTGCTCGCGGGCCCGCTGCTCGCTCAGCGACGTGCCCGGCGCCGCGACGACGACCGCCACCTCGAGCTCGAAGTCCCGCGCCCGGCTCGCGGCCGGAAAGGGCACCGGATCGTCCGGCCCGAGGATCGCGTGGGGGTTGCTGAAGTAGAACGTCGGGGCGTCGTACCAGGCCGGCGGCACCAGATCGTCGCCGCTCGCGCCGTCGACGCTGCGTCGCACGCCCTCCACGTGCTCCTCGAAGGCCACGCAGTCCCGCACGCTCGCCGGCCGCAACGGAGGCAGCAGCCGCACCGACTCCAGGGGCACGGGCTCCGACTCGCGGGCACGCTGGGCCAACCGCGCCGCGGCGTCGAGCCCGGCGTCGACGACGTCGCGCATCGTCAGCCCGAGACCGAAGGGGTAGACGGTCCCGGAGCCGGGGTCGTCGCCGACCTCGACGAGCC
>JBDIAM010000023.1:0-20412 GCA_039812445.1 Piscicoccus intestinalis
CTCCTTGGGCGGCGGGGAGACGACGTCGCCGACCATCTGCACGATCTCCTCGCGGGAGGAGGCGGCGCGCAGCCCGGCGAGGAAGTCCTTCTTGACGAGGGCGCGGGCGAGCTTGGTGAGCAGCTTCATGTGCTCGGAGCCGGTGCCCTCGGCGGCCGCGATGAGGAAGACGATGTCGGCGGGGCCGTCCTTGGCGCCGAAGTCGACCGGCTTGCTCAGCCGCGCGAAACCCAGCGAGCCGACCTTGACGGCGGACGAGCGGCAGTGCGGGATCGCGAAGCCGCCCGGCATGCCGGTGGGCGAGAGCCCCTCGCGCTCCATGGCCGAGTCGCGCAGGCCGACGGCGTCGGCGCGGCCGGTGTCACCGACGATGCGCGCCAGACCGGCGATGACCTCCTCCTTGGTCTCACCGAGATCGACGTCGAGCGCGACGAGATCGGGTTCGATGAGCGGGGTGTCGTGAGCATCGTCGCTCATGAGCGGTCCTTTCCTCCTCGGCGTGCGATGTCACGCCGTACCGGTGCGGCAGATGGAACTGCCATGGTGCTGTGAACTGGGGGGCTGGTGGGGTCTTGCGGGCCGGGTCAGCCGACGCGCTCGACGCGAACCTGCTCGGGGTGGGTCTGGTCGGGGGTGGGCAGGGTGCTGCCGGGCAGCGACGCGGCGCCCGAGCCGTACGCGACGGCGCGGGCCAGGCGCCCCGGGGCGTCGGCGCCGTCGATGTCGGCCATGACGTAGCCCGCGACCGAGGAGTCACCGGCTCCGACCGTGCTGCGCAGCTGGATCGGCGGCGGCGTCGCGACCCAGGCGCCGTCGGCGTCGACGAGCACCGCACCGGCTCCGCCGAGGGTGGCCATGACGGTGCTCACCCCGGCCTCGACGAGGCGGCGCGCGGCGGCCACGCTCGGGGCCGGGTCGCCGGCGGCCGCGGCGGCCTCGAGCTCCTCGCCGTCGGCGCCGGTGAGCTGCGCGAGCTCCTCGGAGTTCGGCTTGAGCAGATCGGGTGCGGCGTCGGACAGCTGCTCGGCCAGCCGGGCCAGCGGCTCGTCGGAGGTGTCCACGGCGATCCGCACGCCGAGCGGACGCACGGCCCGCACGAGCTGGGCGTACCAGTCGCCGGGGGCGCCGGGCGGCAGGGAGCCGGAGAGCACCACCCACGCGGCGCCCCGGGCGGCCTCGACGAGCACCTCGCGCAGCGCGTCGGCGTCGGCCGCGGACAGCACCGCGCCCGGCTCGTTGAGCTTGGTCGTCGTGCCGTCGGCCTCGGTGAGCGTGAGGTTGGTGCGCACGAGGGAGGGCACCTGCACGTGCCGGTGCGGCACGCCGCGCTCGGTGAGGGCGGCGAGGATCGGATCGTTCGGACCCGCCGGCAGCACGGCCAACGCCGCCTTGCCGGCCTGATGGATGGCGCGGGCGACGTTGACGCCCTTGCCGCCCGGCTCCGTCGTCAGGCCGGCGAGGCGGTGAACTCCGCCGCGCGTCAGGGGCACCGACAGGCTTGCCGTGCGGTCCAGGCTGGGGTTGGCGGTGAACGTGACGATCATGCGATGACGACCTCGATTCCGGCGGAGATGCAGCGCTGCCGGTCACCGGGGCTGATGTCACCGTCGGTGACCAGCACGTCGATGTCGGCCAGGGAGGCGAACGAGCGTAGGTACTCGACGCCGAACTTGGTGGAGTCCGTGAGCAGCACGATACGGCGCGCCGCGGAGACGATCGCCCGCTTGACCGCGGCCTCTTCGGCGTCCGGCGTGGAGGCCCCGTGGCTGGTCGTCAGCCCGTTGGTGCCGATGAACGCGACGTCGGCGCGCAGCGCGCCGAGCTCGGCGACGGTCTGGCCGCCGACGGTCGTCTGGGTCAGCCCCCGCACGCGGCCGCCGACGAGCTGCACCGGGCCCGGGCAGCGCTGCGAGGCGGCCATCGCGATCGGCATCGAGCCGGTGATGATCGTCAGTTCCGGATCGGCGGGCAGCACCGTGGCGAGCCCGGCCGTCGTCGTGCCGGCGTCGAGGATGATCGTGGAGCCGGGTCCGCTCGGCAGGTGCGGCAGCGCCGCGCGCGCGATGCGGGCCTTCTCCGCGGCCCGGCTCCCGGAGCGTTCGGCGACGCCGAGCTCGACGAGCCGCAGCGACTCGGTGGGCACCGCGCCGCCGTGCACGCGGCGCAGCAGCCCCCGCGAGTCGAGCGCGGCGAGATCGCGGCGAATCGTTTCGGGGGTCACCTGGTAGATCTCCGCCGCGGCGGCGACGGAGACCCGTCCGCTGCGGCGGGCCTCGGCGACCAGTGCCTCTTGACGTTCCTCTGCGTACATGGCGTCGCTGCCGTCCTCGCTCGTGTGGCTGGCCAACACATTCAGATGTGGGAATCAGTTTGTTTATATCTGAATACGTAGACTCTGCGCAAGCACTTCCGATAGTGTTTTCTGAACCCCCCGGCGCGGGCACGCGAGCCGGCCTCTGACAGGCTCGCGTCGCGTCGTCCGCGCGACCACGACCTCACCGCAGAGGAGCTGCCATGACCGCACAGACCACGCCCGGCGACGCAGGCGCGGAGGCGAGCGAGACCCCCACCGGCTCGATCACCACCCGCACGCCCGACTCCGTCACGGGAACCGGGGTCGTGCCGGGCATCGCGTACGCGCCGGTGGTCTGGAAGCAGGGCCGTCCGGAGCTCACCCCGCGGATGCCCGAGGTGCCGGAGGAGGGCCGGGAGGCCGAGGCGGGCCGCATCGAGCAGGCCGTCGAGACCGTCGCCACCCGCCTCGAGCAGCGCGCCAGCCAGGCGACCGGCGTCGCCTCCGAGGTGCTCTCGGCCACCGCCTCCCTGTGCCGCGACCGCGGCTGGCGCCGCGCCGCCGTGAAGAACGTCAAGCGGGGCACCGCCGCGCCGCAGGCGGTCGCCGCCGCGATCGCGCAGTTCATCACGCAGTTCGAGAAGATCGGCGGCCTCATGGCCGAGCGCACCACCGACCTGCGCGACATCCGCGACCGCGTCGTCGCCGAGTTGCTCGGACAGCCCGAGCCGGGCGTACCGACTCCGCACACCCCGAGCGTGCTGTTCGCCGACGATCTCGCGCCGGCCGACACCGCCGGGCTCGACCCGACCCTCATCACCGCCCTGGTCACCCAGCTCGGCGGGCCCACGAGCCACACCGCGATCATCGCGCGCCAGCTCGGCATCCCGTGCATCGTCGCCGCCTCGCGGATCGCCTCGATCGACGACGGCGTCGCGGTGCTCGTCGACGGTACGGCCGGCACGATCACCGTCGGGGTCGAGGAGGCGCAGGCCCGCCGGCTCGTCGAGGAGGACGCCGCCCGCCGGGAGGCCGTGCGCTCGTGGCGCGGCCCGGCCCGCACCCGCGACGGCCGCGACGTCGAGCTGCTCGCCAACGTGCAGGACGGCGCGGGCGCCCGTAAGGCCGCCGAGTCGCAGGCCACCGGCGTGGGCCTGTTCCGCACCGAGCTGTGCTTCCTCAACAGCGAGTCCGAGCCGAGCGTGGCCGAGCAGGCGCGCATCTACGGCGAGGTGTTCGCCGCCTTCCCCGGCAAGAAGGTGGTCGTGCGCACGCTCGACGCCGGCTCCGACAAGCCGCTGGCGTTCGCCAACATGGAGGACGAGGAGAACCCGGCGCTCGGCGTGCGCGGCGTGCGGATCGGCCTGCGCGACGTCGAGCTGCTGACCAACCAGCTCGACGCGGTCGCCGAGGCCGCCGGCAAGCGGGAGCAGGGCGCCGACGCGCAGCCCTGGGTGATGGCGCCGATGATCGCGACGGTGCCGGAGGCCCAGCGCTTCGCCGACCTGGCCCGCGAGCGCGGCATCAAGCCCGGGATCATGGTCGAGGTGCCGTCGGTGGCGCTGCTCGCGCCGCGGTTCCTGCCGCACGTCGACTTCTTCTCGATCGGCACCAACGACCTGTCGCAGTACACGATGGCCGCCGACCGCATGTCGCCGCACCTGGCCACCCTCACCGACCCGTGGCAGCCCGCGGTGCTGACGCTCATCGCGATGACGGCGAACGCCGGTCGCGAGGCCGGCAAGCCCGTCGGCGTCTGCGGCGAGGCGGCGGCCGATCCGCTGCTGGCGTGCGTGCTCGTCGGCCTCGGCGTGACCTCGCTGTCGATGGCCGCGTCGGCCGTCTCCGGGGTGGGCGCGCAGCTGGCGACCGTCACCTTCGAGCAGTGCGAGCAGGCCGCGCAGGCCGTGCTCGACGCGACCGACTCCGCCGCCGCGCGTGAGCGGGCCCGGAAGGTGCTGACGCCGCAGGAGTGAGGCCGGCGACGAGTCCGTCGCCGCGACAGTGAACGCAAACGACTCACGATTGTGAAAGTGATCGTGAATGTTCTTGTCGCGGAAGTGCTTCCCGTGGGTGTGCCGTGGGGTTAGAGTCCTGCCCAGCGGGTCGTCGGGGACGGCCTGCTCGGGAGGCGGGGGCCTCCTGAGACTCATGGGGGCATCACAAGGGGACTCACGATGAACAACAGCACATTCGGCGTATCCGCACACACGACCGACGCCACGCGGACCGAGGGCCACGCCCCGGAACTCAGCGATCACCGACGCCCGGGGCGCCTGCCGGGGCGCCCTGGCGGGGGTTCTCGCGGGAGCTCTCGGGGCTCTCTCGGGACGGCTCGCGAGGTGGGTGGACGGCGCCTTCCCCTGCTCGCGGCCGTCGCCGCCGGCCTCGCTCCGGCCCTGCTGTGGGCCGGGGCCGGGCCCGCGGCCCAGGCGGCGGGTGTTTCGGGCACCTCGGGCGTCGCGCAGAGCGCATCGGCCGGGGCGTCGGCCCAGGCGGCCGGGTCATCGACCGAGACGGCCGACGCGCCCAACCGCCGCCCCGACCGGCGGCCCGACCGGCGACCCGGCCCGCGCGGTGGCTACGACTGGAGCCGGGTCGCTCCGCAACGGCTGCCCGACGCCTCCCGTACCGCAGGGACGACCGCGGTCGGCATCGACGACTCGGGTCGCGTCGCCGGCAACGCCGCCGCTGCGGACGGCGCGTCCCGGCCGTTCGTCGGCGGCGACTGGGGCGCGCGCTGGCTCGAATCGGGCTCCGGCTCGGTGCTGGCGGCCGCGATCGCGCCGCGCGGCACGGTGGCCGGCCAGACCTCGGGCGGACCCGACGCCCAGGTCGTCACGTGGTCGCGCAGCGGGCAGGCCAGCACCGCGCAGGCCCCGGAGTCGCGCCTAGGCTTCCTTCTCGGCGCGGTCAACTCCCGCGGCGTCGTCGCGGGCAGCCTCTCCTTCAACCACGTCACCTACCCGTTCTACGGCGTCTCGGGGTCCCTGGTGCAGGTGCCGACGAAGCTGCTCGGCAGCTACGCCGTCTCCGGGCTGTCGGAGACGGGGCTGGCGGCCGCCACGGTCACGGCCCCCCTTCAGCCCCACACCGGCACCTACCCGGTGGGCGTCGTGTTCACCGGCAAGGGCGTGACCCCGGTGCGGTCGGGGTCGACGAGCACGCTCGACGCGATCTCACCGGACGGGCGGCGCCTCGTCGGCCGGGTCGGCGCCACCGGCGGCAGCGCCGCGGGCGGGCGGCTGGCGTGGCTGTCGACCACCCGCAACCCGGTGCCGCTCTCGGGCACCGGGGGCCTGCGGGTCGCGGGCGTCAGCGACGCCGGGGTGCTCGTGGGCTCCGCCGGCGGCCGGGCCGGCGTGTGGCGCGACGGGAGGCTCACCGACCTCAACACCCGGGTGCGCGGGCTGCCCCGCGGCTGGGTGCTCACCGACGCGGTGGCGATCAACAAGTCCGGCGCGCTGGCCGTCAACGCCACCGACGGGCGCGGCAACACGGTCGCGTTGAAGCTCTCACCCTCGCGGCGCTGACCCATTCGGCGCCTCGGCCCTCCGCGAGCCCTCCCGGGCAGCGGGCGGGCCGTCTCGAGGGCTGGGCGATGCGCCCCGCGCTCGGCGTTGCGGCGACAACCGCAACGCCGAGCGCCAGCCGCCACCCGAGCCCGGCGCGCCGGCGCGCCCGTTGTCGAACGCACGTCGAGGGGCCAAGACGAGAATGGCTTACACACTCGGATCTGCCTACCTACCGCACGCTCCTGACATGCGGCAATGCCCGGCGTCGGCGGACCGGACGACGAGTATGTAAGCCAACTTCGTCTCGGCTCGCCGCCAGCCCCTCATGTCGACGGCGTCGGCGCCCGAACCCCCGCCGGTCAGCGCTGACGTGTGCCGACGTGTGCCGGCGGCTGTGGATGTCGTGTGTGGATGTATTGACACATCAGTGCATGACGGCGCCGTCGCCGTCGTCGTCCTCGTCGTCGAAGAACTGGCGCAGCACGCAGAATTCGTTGCCCTCGGGGTCGGCGAGCACCACCCAGCCGGAGTCGGGCCCGGAGCGCAGGTCGGAGACCATCGTGGCGCCCAGTCCGAGGAGCCGGTCGACCTCCTCGTCGCGGGATCGGTCGACCGGCCGCAGGCAGATGTGCATGCGGTTCTTCACGCGCTTGGCCTCGGGGACCTTGAGGAACAGCAGCCATCGGCCGTCGGGACCGGCCAGGCCGCACTCGTCGTCGCCGGGCTCCTGGAGGTCTTCGGGGTCGATGTTGAAGTCCTCCAGCACCTGGGCCCACCACTGGGTCTGGCTGTAGGGGTCGGCCGCGTCGATGCAGAAGTTGGCGGTTCGGGAGCTCATAGCCACACTGTGCCGCCACCGTGCCCGTGCTGCCACCCGCTGACCGCCGATCGCGCCGGAGCCGACCGGCCGACCTGGCCCCGAGAAGCCGCGCCGGCGGGCGTCGGGCCGATCCGCGGGGCCGCCCAGGGGACCGGGGCGGGTCCGAGGGCGCGCGGCCACGGGGTCCGTAGGCTGGGGCGATGGTCGGTTCGCGGCCCGGCACGCGAGCCGGTGGAGCACCGGGCCCGCGGCTGTGGCCACTGTTCGCGGGCGGGTTCCTCGGACCGTTCGGCGGGGCGATGGTCAACACGATGCTGCCGCAGCTGGCGGATCGGCTCGGCACGAGCACCGCCTCCGCGGCGGGCTCGATCACCGCGTACATGCTGCCGTTCGCCGCGCTCATGGTGGTCTCCGGAACACTGGCCACCCGGTGGGGCCTGGCGCGCACGGTGCGGGTCGCCTACGTCGGGTACGTGCTCGGCTCGTTGCTGTGCGTCGTGGCCACGGGCACGGGGGCGTTCATGGCCGGGCGAGCGGTGCAGGGGGCGGCGAACGCGTTCACGACGCCGCTGCTCATCACGATGATCGCCGACCTGTCGAGGCCCGGGCGCCTCGGCCGCAACCTCGGGTTGTACGCCTCGATGGCGGGCGCCGGGCAGGCGTTCGCGCCGTTCGTCGGGGGCGTCGCCGCGGCGATCGACTACCGCTGGGCGTTCGGCGCCAGCGCCCTGGCCGCCGCCGCGCTCGTCGTGCTGACGCCCTCGCGGGATCGGCCGCCGACCGAGCGCGCGCACGCGACCGGCAGCGGTGGAGCGACCGGCGGCGGCGGGGCGACCGGCGGCGGCGGGGCGACCGGCGCCCGGGGTTCCCGGAGCCGGGCCCGCGGGGCGCCGTGGCGGCCGCTGCTCAACGCCCGGCTCGCGCGGGCCTGCGCGATCGCCGCCTGCGGGCAGTTCACGGCGACGATCGTCGGAGTCGTCGCGGCGCTGCTGGCCGGCGACCGATTCGGTCTCTCCCCCGCGGCGGGCGGCCTGGTCGTCGCGGCGTTCGGCGTGGCGGGCCTGCTCGTCGGTGGCCGCCTCGGCCACGTCGCCGACGTCGTCGGCATGCGGGTCACGGGCGTCGCCACGCTCGTGCTGGCCGCGGTCGGCGTCGCGGCGCTGCCGGTCGCGCCGGGGGTGGCGCTGCTCGTCGCGTGCGTCGCGGCCTGCGGAGTCGGCGCCACCGGCACCCGCGTGCTCACCGCCTCCCTCGCGGTGGCGAGCACGCCCGCCAACCGGTCGGGGGCCACCGCGATCATGCTGTCGGCGCAGTTCCTCGGCTCGGCCGCCGTGCCGGTCGCCATGCCCCTGTACGCCGCCGACCCGCTCGCGGTGTGCCTGCTGGGCACCGCCGCCGCCCTGCTCGGCGCCGCCCTGACGGCCCAGGCTGCGGGCACCCCGGCCGACGGCGATGGCACGGGCGAGCGCTGACCGCTTCAGCGCAGCAGCGTCGGGGTGCGGGCGTGCCAGTCGGTGGCCGCCTCGTACGCGGCGCCGGCCCGCAGCACGAGGGGGTCGGCGTGCCGGGGTCCGACGATCTGCAGGCCGATCGGACGGTCGTCGTCGATGAACCCGCACGGCAGCGACAGCGCGGGCTGCTGAGTCATGTTGAAGGGGTAGGTGTAGGGGGTCCACGAGGTCCACAGGTCGCTGGGCCAGCCCACGGGTGCGTCGCGGCCGGCCTCGAAGGCCGGGATCGGCATCGTCGGGGTGAGCAGCAGGTCGTAGCGGCGGTGGAACTCGCCCATCGTCGCGCCCAGCGCCATCCGCTCCGCGGTCGCGACGAGGTAGTCGGCGGCGGAAAGCCCTGAGTGGGCACGGATCTCGCGGGCCAGGAGCGGATCGACGCGGTCCAGGGCCCGCGCGCCGAAGCCGCTGACGACGACGCCTGCGGCCGTGAACCACAGCACGCGGAAGGCGTCGACGGGGTCGGCGAAGCCCGGATCGGCCTCCTCGACGTGCGCTCCCAGCTCGACGAACACCCGCGCCGCCGCGTCGACGGCCGCCCGCACCTGCGGGTCGTTGCGGCCGTAGCCGAGCGTCGGGGAGTAGGCGATCCGCAGCCCGGCGACGCCCTGGCCCAGCCCCGCCAGGTAGGAGTCGGTCGCCGGTGGCAGCGCGGACCAGTCCCGCGGGTCCGGGCCGGTGAGCACGTCCATGAGCAGCGCGGCGTCGGCGACCGTGCGCGTCATCGGGCCGGCGTGCGACAGCGTGCCGTACGCGCTCGGCGGGTACAGCGGGATCCGCCCGTACGTCGGCTTGAGCGCGACGGTGCCGGTCAACGACGCGGGGATCCGCACGCTGCCGCCGCCGTCGGTGCCCACCGACCAGGCGCCCATGCCCAGGCCGACCGCGGCCGCCGCGCCCCCGGAGGAGCCGCCCGCGGTGAGGTGCGCGCCCCACGGGTTGCCGGTCACCCCGTGCCGGGCGGAGTCGGTGACGCCCTTCCACGCGAACTCCGACAACGCGTTCTTGCCGATGAACACCGCCCCGGACTCCCGGAGTCGGGCCACGACCGGGGCGTCGTCGGGCCACGGACCGGCGGCGTCGACGAGCGTCGAGCCACGCAGGGTGGGCTGCCCGCGAGTGAGCAGGATGTCCTTGATCGAGGTCGGGATGCCATCGGCGGGGCCGAGCGGCTTTCCCGCACGCCAGCGCTCGCGCGATGCGTGCGCCTGGGCGAGGGCACCCTCGGCGTCGACGAGCACGAACGCGTTGACCCGCGGGTCGTGCGACTCGATCGCCGCCAGCGCCGCGCGGGTGGCGTCGACCGGGTCGATCGTGCCGTCGCGGTAGCCGGCGCGCAGCTGCGTGGCCGAGCGCATCGACACCGTCAAGAATTCGGAGCCGGTCACAAATCTCCTTCCGCCACACCTGATTACGCGTAATTTCGGTGCGCGTCGGCGCTCCTCGCGAAGGCGCTATCCGGTGCTACTCGGCACGTAGCCGAGGCGCTTGTCGACGACATTGCGCAGCGGCCGGTGCTCCAGCCAGCGCAGGGCGTTGTCGACGAACTGAGCGGCCAGGGCGTCGCGCCAGCCGACGACGTCACCGGACATGTGCGGGGTGATGACGACGCCGGGCGCGGACCACAGCGGGGAGTCCGGCGGCAGCGGCTCGGTGTCGACGACGTCGAGGCTGGCGCCGTCGAGGCGGCCCGACTCCAGCGCCGCGAGCAGGTCGGCCTCGACGACCGTCGGGCCGCGGCCGATGTTGATCAGGTGCGCGCCCGGCCTGAGGGCCGCGAACACGGCCGCGTCGATGAGACCGCGGGTGGCGCTCGTCAGCGGCGCGGCGTTGATGAGGTAGTCGACGCGGCCGACGTGCTGCGCCAGCTGCGCGGAGTCGGTGATCGTCGCGAAGTCGGGGTCGGGCGCCTCGCCGGGCTCGGGCGGGACGTCGAGGTAGCCGGGGCGGGCCCGGCTCCCGGCTCCGTGCACCTCGACGCCGAGCGCGCGCAGCGTCCGGGCGATCTCGCGGCCGATGGCGCCGGTGCCGACGACGAGCGCCCGGGTGCCGGTGACCGCGCGGGGTTCGCGGTGACGCCAGATCCGGTCGCGCTGCAGGGCCGCGCTCTCGTGGGTGAGCTTGGCGTGCGCCAGCACGCTCATCGCGACGAACTCGGCGATCGGACGGTCGAAGGTGCCGCGGGCGTTGGTCACGACGACGCGCGAGGTGCGCAGCTCGTCGAAGAGCAGCGTGTCGACCCCGGCCGCGGCCACGTGCACCCAGCGCAGCCGGTCGCAGTGGGGCCAGGCGTCGGCGAGGGCGGCGGAGAAGAAGTCCCACAGCAGCAGCGCGTCGGCGCCGCGGACCGCCTCCGCCAGCCCGGCGGCGTCGGTGAACCGCCACTGCACGCGACCGTCCAGCGGACTCAGGTGCGGCGGGCGGCCGCCATCGTCGCCGACGAGCACCGCGACGACCGGGTGGTCGGTGGGGCTGATCACCCGGCCAAGCTATCGAACCGGATCGACTGATTGTCAACAATCCGTGTCAGGGGGCACGATGCGTGCATGGCCCGAGCGGGCGGCGAGTGTCTGCGCGGGGCGGCGAGCGTCTGCGCGCCGGCGACGATCGCGCGCACCTGGAGGAGGACGTGGACATGACCGTGCTCACCGGCGGAACCGGCAGCATCCTGCCCAAGCCGTTCACCGCGGCCGAGCACGACCAGCGGGTGCGGGCGGTGCAGCGCGCGATGGCGCGGCGCTCGTTCGCGGCGCTCGTCGTCGTCGATCCGGCGAACTTGTACTACCTCACGGGGTACAACGCGTGGTCGTTCTACATGCCGCAGTGCCTGATCGTGCCGGCCGACGGTGAGCCGCACCTGTTCGGGCGCGCGATGGACATGCACGGCGCGCACTACACCGCGCACCTGCCGCAGGAGCGCGTGCACAGCTATCCCGAGGACCTCGTGCACCGGCCCGACGTGCACCCGTTCGAGTGGATCACCGCCCGGGCCCGCGAGGTCGGTGTGCTGCCCGGCTCCGACGGTACCGGCCGCTCCGACGGCGCCGGCGTGCTCGTCGCGGCGGAGACCGACGCGCACTTCTTCTCCCCGCGCGGCTATCTCGCGCTGACGGCCGGTCTGCCGCACGCGCGGGTGGTCGACTCCGGAGAGCTCGTCAACTGGGTGCGGCTGGTGAAGTCGCCGGCGGAGCAGGACATGCTGCGCGCGGCCGGCCGCGTCGCCGACTCCGTGATGAGTGCGGCGCTGACGCACATCGCCCCGGGGCGGCGCCAGTGCGATGTCGTCGCGCAGATCCAGGCGGCCCAGGCGCGCGGGGTCGGCGGCACGGGCGGCGATTATCCGGCGATCGTGCCGATGCTGCCGACCGGGCCGAGGGCCGGCACCCCGCACCTGACGTGGAGCCAGGAGACGTTCGTGCGCGGCGAGGCCACCACCCTCGAACTCGCCGGGGCGCACCAGCGCTACCACGCCCCGATCGCGCGCACCGTCAGCCTCGGGCGGCCCGCCGCCCAGCTGGCGCGGTGCGCGCAGGTCGTCGCCGACGGCATGGCCGCCGCCCTCGCCGCGCTGCGCCCCGGCGCCCCGGCCCGCGACAGCCACGCGGCGTTCACCGCCGTGCTCGCCCGTCACGGCATGAGCAAGGAGTCGCGCATCGGCTACTCCATCGGCATCGGCTATCCGCCCGACTGGGGCGAGCACACGGTGAGCCTGCGGGCGGCCGAGGAGACGGTGCTGGCCCCCGGCATGGCCTTCCACGTGATCCTCGGCATGTGGAGCGACGACTGGGGCTACGAGCTGTCGGAGCCGGTGCTCGTCACCGACTCCGGGGCCGAGCGCCTCACGCACCAACCGCAGGAGCTGATCGTCATCGACTGACCGCACGCCCGAGCCCGATCGGCGCGCCGGGCACCTCCGGCACCGACCGACCCGCCGGCCCACGAGGCCGGCCGAAAGGACCCCATGAGCACCCGCCCGAGCACCCTGACGAGCCTGCCGTTGGCCACCCGCGCCGACTACCTCGTCGGCTCCGTCATCGACTCCAGCACCTCGCTGCTCGCCGCGCAGACGCACGACATCGTGCGCTTCGCGATGGGCAGCCCGGCGCCGGACTCCATTCCCGCGCACGCCCTGTCGCAGCTGGCGCCGGAGGCGATGGGCGCCGCCGCCCCGGATGCCTTCGACTACGCCGCCACCCAGGGCGACCCGGCGCTCGTCGACGCGCTGGTGTCGCAACTGGATGGCACAAGTGACGCCACGACGCCCGATCGGGTGACGATCACGTCCGGCGGCATGCAGGGCCTCGACCTGACGTGCAAGCTGTTCGTCGACCCCGGCGACCTGGTGGCCGTCGAATCCCCCACGTACACCAACGGATCGGCGACCGCCCTGTCGTACCAGGCGGAGCTGCTCGAGGTGCCGGTCGACGCCGACGGCATGGACATCGACGCCCTCGTCGCCATGAGCGAGCGCGCCGGGCGCCGCCCCACGCTCATCTATACGGTGCCGACGTTCCAGAACCCCTCCGGGGTGACGATGACCCTGGAGCGGCGGCGCCGGCTGCTCGAGCTCGCCCGCGAGTGGGGCTCCGTCGTGCTCGACGACGACCCCTACGGCGCACTCGCGTTCGACGGTGAGCGCCCTACGACCCTGCACGAACTCGCCGACGGTGACCCGCTGGTGGTGTCGGTGCGCACGTTCAGCAAGACGATCGCGCCCGGTCTGCGGGTCGGCTGGATGGACACCGACCCGGCGCTGCAACCGCTGCTCATCCACGCGAAGCAGGCGATGGACACCTGTACCAACTTGCCGCTACAACGGCTCGTCGCCGCGTTCCTGCGGCACGGCCTGCTCGACGAGCACCTGGGCACCCAGCGCGCCCGCTACGCGCAGCGCAAGACCGCGATGCAGGAGGCACTCACCGAGCACTTCACCGGCCTGGCGCACTGGACCGACCCGGCCGGCGGCTTCTTCCTGTGGCTGACGTTCGAGGAGCCGGTCGACACCCAGCGGCTGTTCGAGGTCGCCCTCGCCGAGGGCGTGGCGTTCATCCCCGGCAACGCGTTCTCGCCCGCCGGCGCCTTCCCCCACGCGCTGCGGCTGTGCTTCGCCTCGAGCAGCCCCGAACGCATCGCGCAGGGCGTGACGCGCCTGCGCCGCGCGGTCGATGTCATGGCCGGTCGCAGCCCCGCTACGGTGCGGTCATGACCTCTCGCCCCGCCGGCTCCGGCGCCCGGCTCGACCCCAGTACCGGCGGTCACGACTCACCCGAGGGATCGGACCGGGCGGCCGCTGCCGTGGACCCCGACGAGGTCGTGCGGATCACCCGGCGCCTCGTGCGCTGCGCGGGCACCAACCCGCCCGGCGAGGAGGCGGCGACCGCCGCCGAGATCGCCGCCATCGCCGCGGAACTCGGCCTCCAGGTGGAGACGGTCGAGGTGGCCCCGGGGCGTCCGAACGTCGTCGTCACCCTGCCCGCCACCGGCGCGAACCGCGGGAACGGCGGGAACGGCGGCAGCGACCCGCACGCCGCGGACGGCCCGGCGCTGCTGCTGCTCGGCCACTCGGACGTCGTGCCGGTGGGCGCGGGGTGGACGCGGGATCCGTTCGGGGGCGAGCTCGCCGACGGCCGGATCTACGGCCGGGGCGCCACCGACATGAAGGGCGGGCTGGCGGCCACGCTCGCCGCCATGGGCGCGTTGCGGCGCTCCGGCGCGCGCCTGCGCGGCCCGGTCATGCTGCTCGCGGCGATCGACGAGGAGGAGACGGGCCTGGGCGCCCGGCACTGGGTCGAGCACGGGCTGCCGCGGCTGCCCGGGCTCGCGGGCTGCCTCGTGGCCGAGCCGACCGATCTGCAGCCGATCATCGCCGCCCGCGGCGACTCCTACCTGCACGTCGTCGTCGACGGTCAGGCCGCGCACGCGGGCAACCCCGCCGACGGCCGCAACGCGATCCACGGCGCCGCGCTCGTCGTGGCCGCGATGGAGCGCTGGCACGACGACCTGGCCGGCGCGCAGCCGGTGCTCGACGGCCTCGTCGGCCCGGCGACGCTGAGCGTCGGCACGATCCGCGGCGGGGAGTCGACGGCGATGGTGGCGGCCCGCTGCGAGCTCGAGGTCGACCGGCGGCTGCTGCCCGGGGAGGACCCGGAGCAGATGCTCGCCGAGGCCCGCCGCCGCGTCGCCGACCTCGACCTGGCCGGGCGCGGCCTGACGAGCCGGGTCGAGCTCGTCATGGCCCTGCCGGGCTTCGCCACCGACGCCGCGGACCCGTTCGTGACGCACACGCAGCGCGCGCTCGACGCCGCGGGCGGCCCCGGCCTGCCGCCGGGCGGCTGGAGCGCCGCGTGCGACGGCGGGCACGTCGCCCTCGCCACCGGGGCGCCGGTCGTCGTGCTGGGCCCCGGCTCGGTGACCGGGCAGGCGCACCGCCCCGACGAGTCCGTCGGCGTCGAGGAACTGGCGATCGCGGCTCGCTGCTACGCGCGCCTGGCGTGCGCGGTGCTCGCCGGGTAATCGTCGGCGGGCACGACCGGGACGGTCCGATGACGGGAATGGGCGACGAAGCGGAGGAGACCGTGGACGGGAGCGTGCTGGGGCCGCTGACGCAGGAGTCGACCCCGAGCCTGGTCGCGCGCCGCGTGCGCGAGGCCATCGCGACCGGTGAGTTCGCCCCCGGGAGCCAGGTCAGCGAGGCGGCGCTCGCGGCCCGGCTCGGGGTGAGCCGGGGGCCGCTGCGCGAGGGCCTGCAGCGGCTCACCGCCGAGGGCCTGCTCATCGGCATCCGCAACCGGGGGCTGTTCGTCATCGAGATGACCCCCGAGAACGTCGTCGACATGTACATCGCCCGGGAGGCGGTGGAGCGCGCCGCGGCCGCCTGCGTGCACGCGCGCGGACCGGCGACCACCGGCCGGGCGCTGCTGGCGGTGTGCGCGCGGATGGCGCAGGCGGACGGTGCGGGCGAGGCGGCCGCGGTCAGCGCCGCCGACATCGCCTTCCACGAGACCCTCGTCGCGGCGGCGGCCAGCCCGCGGCTGACCCGCATGCACGAGATCCTGCTCACCGAGACCCGCATGTGCATCCAGGCGCTGGAGAGCACGTACGCCGACGGCGCGGAGCGCGTGCAGGAGCACATGGCGATCGCGCGCTCGTTCGTCGACGCCGACCCCGCGCGCACCGACCGGCTGCTCGTCGACCACATGCGCGACGCGGTGCGGCGCCTCACCGGCTCCCCCGGCCGGCGCCAGAACTGAGACGATCCGGGCGAATTCGGGCCCACCGCGGACGCGAACCGGGGCGCTGCCGCAGGATGAGGCAACCGGTGCGGCGAAAGGAGCCAGCGTGCCCACCCTCATCCTCGTGCGACACGGCAAGTCGGACTGGTCCCACGGCGTCTCCGACCGGCATCGGCCGCTCAAGGGCAAGGGGGTGCGCCAGGCACCGGTCGTCGCGCGCTGGCTCGTCGAGCACGACCTCGTGCCCGACCTCGCGGTGGTCTCCGTGGCCCGCCGCGCCGAGCAGACCTGGGACGTCATCGCGGCGCTGCTGCCGGCCGGGGTGACGACCTCGATCGAACCCGACGTCTACACCTTCGACGGCGCCGACCTCGCCGAGGTCGTGCACGACCTGCCGCCGGGCGTACAGCGGGCCGCCCTCGTCGGGCACAACCCGGCGCTGGAGGAGCTCGTCGAACGGCTCACCGGCCGGCAGGTGACGCTGAAGACCTCCGCGGTGGCGGTCGTCGAGCTGCCGTCGTGGGGCGCGGCCTCCGGGCGCCTGCGCGCCCACGGCAAGCCCGCCGCCGAGCCGGTCGCCCTCGAGCCCTGAGCAGCGCGCTCGGGTTCGCTCGGGTTCGCTCAGGCTCGCTCAGGCTCGCTCGGGCTCGCTCAGGTTCGCTCAGGTTCGCTCAGGCAAGCTCAGGCCGAGCGGCGGCGGCGCCAGCCGAGACCGGCGGCCGCGAGCGCGAGCGCCCCGACCGCCGCCACGGTGAGCACCGCGGGCCACGGGTCCAGCGCGGCGCCGACGAGGCGCACCAGCGCGAAGACGAGCGCGGCGGCCGCGAGCAGCCCGGGCAGCACCCACCCGCGCGGATACGGGAACTCGCCGACGACCCGCACGGCCGCGACGACGTAGGCGGGTGCGAGCACCACCGCGACAAGGCTCATCGCGCCGACGATCGCGACGAGCGAGCCGGCCGCGGAGGCGAGCGCCACCCCGGCCAGGGTCAGCGCGCACACGCTGAGGTGCAGCAGCGAGACGATCACCGGGCGGCCGCGCAGGTTGACGACGAGCGCGCTCGGCTTGACGACCGCGTCGGCGAGCATCGCGACTGCGAGCACGGCCAGGGCCGGCCCGGCGAACGCGAAGTCGGCGCCCATCCACGCCGCCAGCAGGTCGTCGGCGAGGCCGGCGATGACCACGGCCATGCCGGTGCCGACGACGGCCGTGGCGAGGAAGGCGGGGCGGGCGCGGGCGGCCAGCTCGGGCTCCGGGGCGGCGGAGATGTGCGTGATGAAGGGGTTGGCGGTCCAGGAGTTGACCATGCGCGCGCTCTGGTAGATGCGCATGAGCGCGCCGTAGGCCGTGGACGCGACGAGGCCGAGCGTGCTGCCGACGATGAACAGCGGCAGCTGGAAAGTCATGAGCGCCGCGAGCGAGCCGACGAACAGCACCGAGCTGAGCCGTAGCAGCGGGCCGGTGTAGCGCGCGAACGCCTCCCGCGACCAGACCGGCGCCCCGAACCGGCGCGCCACCGCGACGCCGCACACGAGCGGGGAGACCGCGGCGCCGACGACCTCCGCGAGCACGACCCCGGCCAGCCCGCCTCCGGTGGCGGCGACGACGACGAAACCCGCGACCCGCACGGCCATGCCGGCGACGGCGGCCTTGCGCTCGATGTCCTGACGGTCCTGGGCCCACAGCACCGCGTTGGTGCCGCGGGCGATGAGGGCGAGCAGCAGCGCGATCGCACCGGCGACGATGACGAACCGCTCGTCACCGGGAGCCAGCCCGGCCGTGTCGACGGTGCCCAGGTAGAGCGGCACCGCGACGAGGTAGAGCGCCGTGACGAGCAGCGCCAGCCCGACGAAGATCGTCAGCACGACGCTGACGAACGAGCGCAGCTGCGCATGCGAGGCCCCGCCGCGCGACAGCGCGCCCATCTGACGCACGATGCCGTCTCCGATGCCGAAGTCGGCCATGACGAGCAGTTGCGTGGCGCCGAAGGCCAACACCCACAGACCGTAGGCCGCGGCCCCCGCGAGCGTCACCGCCCACGGGTAGAGCAGCACGAGCCCGACGATGCTCGTCAGCCCGGCGAGGTAGTTCCACGACATGTTGCGCACCAGCCGGCGCCGTCGACCCGGGTCGCCGGTGCTCTCCGGTGGTGAACCGCCCGTCATCCGATCTCCGTCTCTGTGCGCAAGGCTCCGTTGCGAGGGCCGGTTTGCGACACCGGGCGAGCCCGGTGCCCCGCAAGCGATTACGGTGGCCGAAGGGGGAAACACCGCAGGTCGCGCCCCCTGAGAGGGGCCTGTGAATTTGCATCGGCTGCCCACGCGTCTCGTACAGTACGAGACGCCGAGGCCCCGAATGGCCCCGAATTCGGTGCGGCCGAGGAGAAGGGAATCACAGCATGAGGGTCGTCTTCATCTCCGCAGCCCGGCAGGTCTGGGGCGCCGAGGTGAGCCTGCTGACCCTCGCCGAGGCGCTGGCCGACCAAGGTGTGCGGGTGGCCCTCGTGTGCCCCGAGGGCGAGCTCGCGCAACGAGCCGGCGGGGCCGGCATCGAGCAGGTCTACAGCGTGCGACCCCGATCCGACGCGCTCACCAAGGGGCGCATGCGCGAGAGCACCCGGCTCTGGGGCCGTTACCTGCGGGCCGCCCGCCGCGGGGACGTCCTCGTGATCTTCAGCTACTACCTGCTGGCCCAGGCCCCGGCGATGCGGCCGCTGCTGCGGGCCCGCGGGGTGCGCATCGTGCTCGACCTGCACGACGATCTCGTCAGCCGCAAGGCCCGCTGGGCCGTGCGCGCCGGCAGCCGCGGGGTCGACGCGGTCATCGCGTGCAGCGATTTCACCGCCGCCCAGCTGAGCCGGCACCCACGGATCTCCTACCTGCACCGGCCCGTCGCCGAGTCGCCCCGAGCGATGCCCGCCGACGGGGCGGCCGAGTCCGGCGCCACCCGCGCCCAGGCGCCGCTCGCCCCACCTCGGTCGGGCGCCGGCTCCGCCTCCGATGTGGACGCCACATCCGACGCGACCTCCTCCGAAGCGACCTCCCCCGCCGCGACCTCCTCCGCCGCAGCCGCCGCAGCTCGGCGCCCCGCCGCGTCCGTGTCGGCCGGCGGCCGTCCCGGCTTCGCCGCAGCCGGCGGGCTGACCTGGGCCGATGCGAGCGACCAGCCCACGAGCGGGCCCGCGGTCGGGCCGTCGAGCTGGCCGCTGGCCGAGCCCACCGAGGCCTCCAGGGCCACCGGGCCCAGCGAACCCAGCGAGCCTTCGGAGTCGACCGGGCCTCACCCCGCGGCCGGCCCCGCTGCCTCCGCGCGCGACCCCCGGACCGACGCCGGACGCGGTACCGCGCAGCGGCCGCTGCGCGTCGGCATCATCGGGCGCATCACGCCGGAGAAGCGGCACCACATGGTCATCGAGGCGATGCGCCGGGTGCACGCGAGCGCCGAACTCGTCGTCCGCGGCGCAGGAGACGGTTTCTCCGGCGACCTCGCGCACGACGTGTTCGAGGCCGGGCGGCGTCTCCTCGGCGACCGCTGGGTGCCCGAGGGGCGCGTGGCTCAGCACAAGGCGGTGGACGACCTGGACGTGCTCGTCGTCGGCAATCCCCGCGAGCCGATGGGCCGCACGGTGCTCGAAGCGCAGTCACGGGGCGTCATCGCGGTCGTGCCCGACAGCGGCGGCTCGCAGGAACTCGTCGAGGACCGGGTCACGGGCCTGGTGTACGCCGCCGAGGACGCCGACGATCTGGCTCGCGCGATCGACACGGTGGCCGCCGATGCGCCGCTCGCCGCGCGGATGGCCCAGGCCGCGCGGGTCCGCGTGCCACGTCCGGCCCCCTACGCGACCGAGTACCTGCGCCGGCTGCGCTCCCTCGACGACGCCACCGCGGCCACCGGCGCCCGCTGAGACCCCCGAGAGCCCCAGAGCCCCGAGAGCCCCGAGAGCCCCGAGAGCACCGAAAGCCCGGAGGACCCTGAAGCCCCGAGCCTCTGGGCCCTCGATCCCCGAGCCCTGGAGCCCCCAAGCCGTGGAGCCCCCAAGCCGTGGAGCCCGTGGAGCCCCCAAAAGCCCGAGCCCCGAGAGCGCCAGGGCGCGGAGGGCCGCTGCCCTCCCGCGCACTTCCCGGCGCGTCGGCTTCAGGACGAGATGGCGAACGTGGCGACGCCGTGGGCGATGGCCTCGTCGTCCTGATTGCTGACGTCGGCCTCGAGCATGACGAGCTTGCCGCCCCGCTTGCGCACCTGCGCGACGGCGGTGAGCGTGTCGCCGGGGGTGCCGGGGTTGAGGTAGGTGATCGTCAACTGCACGGTCGCAGTCTTCTCCTCGCCGAGCCCCTCGCGCACGGCCTGACCCATCGCCGCGTCGATGAGGGTGGCGATGAGTCCGCCCTGCACACCGCCGTGGACGTTCTCGTGATCTTTGCTGGTGACAACCGTCGGGTCGCCGCTGCGATCGATGCCCACCAGGTCGAGGAAGCCGCTCATGGCTGCGAGCCTGTCAGCGCCGAGCCGGTCCCGCCAGACGAAACCGGCGTAGTCGCCCCGTGGGCTGCGGATTCGTGCGCGAGGCGCCGCCCTCCCGGTTGTGCTGGGCAGGTGCCACAACCCACCCGCTCGCCCCCGCTAGCCCGCGGCGCTACGCCGAGCGCAGCCGCGACCGGCCTCACCCCGCCGCCAGACCGCACCCCCAAAGATGGTGGCAAATCCCGCCGCGCAGACGCGGCAGATTTACCACGCTCTTGGGCCGCCTTCGACCGGCCGACCGAAGACCCCGCTGACACCGGTACGGGGCAGTTCCGACTGGCCTTCGACAGGCCCCGCTCGCCCCGACGCAACGCTGACCGCAGCCGCGACCTGCCTCACCCGCCACCAGACCGCACCCCCAAAGATGGTGGTAAATCCCGCCGCGCAGACGCGGCAGATTTACCACGCTCTTCGGCCGCCTTCGACCGGCCGACCGAAGACCCCGGCGCCGACGTCGAACGCCGCACAGACATCGGCAACAAGGGCTGCTCGACCGGCCCCGACCCTGCCGGCACCCCGACC
>JBDIAM010000024.1:0-19767 GCA_039812445.1 Piscicoccus intestinalis
GACACCCCCGAGGGCGACATCAAGCGGTTGCTGCTCGACCACGACACGTTCTGGGCCACCACCGGTGGGCACGGCGGCTGCCGCGGCTGCGGCGAGGTCACCGCGATCCGCCTCGTCATGGCCACCAGCCACGCGCTCGGCGACAAGCACCGGCGCCAGCACATCAAGGAGCTGACCAGCCTCATCGACAAGCTCTACGCCAAGGCCGACACCGTCTCCGAAGAGAGTCGCAAGGCCCGCATCGGCGAGGCGATCAAGACCCTGGAGCACCGGCTCTACCTGCAGGAGGGCGGCCCGACGGGCAACGGCCCGGCGTCGACGATCATCGCCAACGCCACCGGCTGCTCCAGCGTGTACGCCTCGACGATGCCGTACAACCCGTACGTCGACCCGTGGGTCAACAGCCTGTTCCAGGACGCCCAGCCACTGGCCAAGGGCATCTTCGAGGGCACCGCGGCGCAGACGACCGCCGACGTGCGGGCGCTGCGCGTGGCCGAGCTCGAGCTGAGCGACGCCTACAACCCCGACGTGCACGACCGCGAGCTCGCGATGCTCGGCTGGGGTCAGTTCACGAAGTCCGAGCTGGAGCTGCTGCCGACGATCATGACGATCGGCGGCGACGGCGCCTCCTACGACATCGGCTTCGGCGCGATGTCGCGGGTGCTCGCCAGCGAGACCCCGATCAAGGTCATGGTGCTCAACTCCGGGGTGTACTCCAACACCGGCGGCCAGGCCTCCACCGCGAGCCTGACCAGCCAGGATTCGGACCTGTCCCGGCACGGCGCGGCGCACGACGGCAAGCACGAGTCCCGCAAGGAGCTCGGCCTGCTCGCCTCGTTCCACCCCGGTGTCTACGTGTGCGCGACAAGCACGGCGATCCAGGGTCACTTCCTGCGGCACGCGATGGAGTTCCTGCAGTACACCGACGGCCCGAGCGTGCTCGACATCTACACCCCGTGCGGCTCCGAGCACGGCATCCCCGAGGACGCCTCGGCCCGCCGCGCCCGCCTGGCCGTCGAGAGCCGGATGAACCCGGTGTTCGTGCACGACCCGCGGCGCGGGTCGACGCTGCACGAGTGGTTCAGCCTCGAGGGCAACCCCGACGTCGACAAGACGTGGAGCACCCAGGACCTCGCCTACCGCGACGACGCCGGGCAGCTGCAGCTCCTGACGACGCCGCTGACCCCGGCGGAGTTCGCGCTCGGCGAGACCCGGTTCCGCAAGCAGTTCCAGCGGCTCGCCCCCGACCTGGAGGCGGTCGCGGTGCCGATCGACGAGTTCATCGAGCTGCCGCACGAGCAGCAGGCCACGCGGGTGCCGTTCGTCTACGCCACCGACGACGACCAGCACCTCATCAAGGTGCGCTGCTCCAGCCAGATCGTCGCGCTCGTGCGCGACCGCAAGCGGTACTGGCAGATGCTGCAGTACCTCTCCGGCACGCACGAGGCGCAGCTCGACGCGCTCCACAAGAGCGACCTGGCCGACCTGCAGAGCCGGTACGAGACGGCGATGCGCGACCGGGAGAACTCCATCGACGAGATCGCGCGGGCGATGAGTTCGCTGGCCTCCTCGAGCAAGGCACCCGTCTCCCTCGGCGCGTCGATCCCGATGCGGCCCGCGGGCGCGGTGCCCTCGGCGGGGTTGGCGGCGGCTGAGCCCGCCGGGGACCCCGCCTCCGCCACCGCCGTGGCCGACCGGCCGATCTTCCTGGCGGAGAACGACATTCCCAAGTGCAACGACTGCGGCACCTGCTACCAGGAGCTGCCGGCGTTCTTCGAGTCGACGACGATGGTCATCGACGGCGCCCCGCAGCGGGTGGCCCGGATGATCCCCGGCGCGCTCGAGACCGTGCCCATCACCCCCGAGCTCGAGAAGCGCATGGACCGGGTGAAGAAGACCTGCGACGCGGAGATCATCCAATGACCGACACCAACCGCCTCGGCGAATGGCTGCAGGCCAGTGAGCAGCTCGAAACCACCCAGTCGCGGGTGGACGTGCTCGAGCACACCGAAGAGGTCGAGACCTTCAACTCCCAGCTCGACCTGCTCAAGCGACGGCTCATCAACGAGCCGACCGCCTTCCGGCAGATGTTCATCGACGACGGCATCGCGGCGGTCATGTGGGAGTTCTCCCAGCCCGACCTGTCCCCGGAGTTCGCCAAGGCGATGTGGCAGGTGCTGCTGCGCGGCGACGACGCGAGCCGGGTGCTCATGCGGTACGTGTGGGCGCTGCCGCTGAAGGGCAAGCGCTCGTTCGTCCGGGCGCTCGACGCGCACCTGTCGGACCGGTATCCGATGTTCGCGGGCCTGTCGAAGGACTGGCCGGCGGGCAACTCGATCCCGCCGCACATCCGCACCCCCGAGCAGCGTTCGGCCGACTTCGGTCTCGTCAACGAGGGCTACCTGGGGTACATGAACGACGGGTTCACCCGCACCGAGGTCGACCTGCTCGTGTGGCTGGAGGCGCTGCGCGACAAGCAGTGCGAGGAGAAGCCGTGCGAGGTCGGGGTGCACATCGCCGGCCGGCCTCAGCCCAAGGGCGGCTGCCCGGTGAAGATCCACATCCCGAAGGTGCTCGAGCTCGTCGGCACCGGCAAGTTCCACGAGGCGATGGAGCTCATCGAGAGCTGCAACCCGCTGCCGGACGTCACCGGCCGCGTGTGCCCGCAGGAGCTGCAGTGCCAGGGCGTGTGCATCCAGAACAAGATGCCGATCAACATCGGGCAGCTGGAGTGGTTCCTGCCCGAGCGCGAGAAGCTCGTCAACCCGAACGCCGACGAGCGGCGGTTCGCGGGGCGGCGCGACCCGTGGGCGGCCGCGACTCGGCCTCCGATCGCGATCATCGGGTCGGGGCCGTCGGGGCTCATCAACGCGTACCTGCTCGCGGCCGAGGGCTTTCCGGTCACGGTCTTCGAGGCGTTCCACGCGCTCGGCGGGGTGCTGCGCTACGGCATCCCGGAGTTCCGGCTCCCGAACGACCTCATCGACGACGTCGTCGGCAAGATCAAGCTGCTCGGCGGCCGGTTCGTGCCGAACTTCGTCGTCGGCAAGACCGCGACGATCGAGGAGCTGCGGGCCAACGGGTTCGCGCGGGTCTTCGTCGGCACCGGGGCGGGGCTGCCGAAGTTCATGGACGTGCCCGGTGAGCACTACCTCAACGTCATGTCGGCGAACGAGTTCCTCACCCGCGTCAACCTCATGCAGGGGCTGCGGGAGGACTACGAGACGCCGCTGCCCGAGACGAAGGGCAAGGAGGTGCTCGTCATCGGCGGCGGCAACACCGCGATGGACGCGGCCCGCACCGCCCGGCGCCTCGGCGGGCACGTGACGATCGTGTACCGCCGCACGAAGTCCGAGATGCCCGCGCGCGTCGAGGAACTCGAGCACGCCCTCGAGGAGGGCATCGACCTGCTCGTGCTGCGCTCGCCGCAGGAGTTCCTCGGCGACGAGGCCACCGGGTTCGTCTCCGCGGCGACACTCGACGTCATGGAACTCGGGGAGCCGGACGCCTCCGGGCGGCGGCGGCCGGTCGCGACCGGGACGACCGAGGTCATGAAGGCCGACCTGGTCATCATGGCGCTCGGCAACGCGTCGAACCCGATCATCAAGGACTCGATGCCCAAGCTGCACACGACCAAGTGGGGCACGATCGACCTCGAACAGCTGGGCTCGCAGGAGACCTCGGTGGAGGGCGTGTACTCCGGCGGCGACGCGGCCCGGGGCGGCTCGACGGCGATCAACGCGGCCGGAGACGGTCAGGCCGCGGCCCGCGAGATCATCGGGCACCTCGACCTGCCGGCGGCGGAGATCCGCGAGATGGTGGCGCGCGCGAAGGACTACACCGAGCGGGCCGCGACCTCGCAGGTCATCCTCGCCAAGCGGCACCTGGCCGACGGCATCGAGGAGGTCACCGTGCACTCCCCGGTCATCGCGGCGGCGGCCAAGGCGGGCCAGTTCGTGCGCGTCCTCCCCTGGGAGGACGGCGAGCTCATCCCGCTGACGCTGGCCGACTGGGACGCCGAGAAGGGCACGATCTGCCTGGTGATCCAGGGGGTCGGCACGAGCAGCATCGAGATGAACGCCATGAGCGTCGGCGACTCCTTCGCCGGCATCGCCGGGCCGCTCGGGCGCCCCAGCGACATCACGGTGTACCCGCCGGACCAGACGGTGGTGTTCACCGCCGGCGGGCTCGGGCTGCCTCCGGTGTACCCGATCGCGCGGGCCCACTTGCAGGCCGGTAACCACGTGACGCTCATCGCCGGGTTCCGCAGCGCCGACGTGCTGTTCTGGACCGAGGAGGGCGAGCGGGTCGAGGGGCTCAAGCGGGAGTTCGGCGACCGGCTCGACGTCGTGTACGCGACGAACGACGGCACGTTCGGGGTCAAGGGCTTCGTGACGACGCCGCTGGAGGCGATGCTCGAGGCCGCCCAGGCGGGCACCGGACGCCAGGTCGCCGAGGTCGTGACGATCGGCCCGCCGCTGATGATGCGGGCGGTCTCGGACCTGTCCCGGCGCTACGGCGTGCACACGGTGGCCAGCCTCAACTCGATCATGGTCGACGCCACAGGAATGTGTGGAGCCTGCATGGTGCCGGTCGTCATCGACGGCAAGAACATCCGCAAGCACGCCTGCATCGACGGCCCGGAGATCGACGCGCACATCATCGACTGGGACAAGTTCCTGCCCCGGTTCGGGCAGTTCAAGTCCCAGGAGAAGGCCAGCCGCGTGCGCCACGGCCTCTGAGGGCTCCCCGCCACGACGCCGCAGCGATGAGCGCAGGGACACGCCGGTGATCACCCGCGTGTCTCTGCGTTCACAGTTGCGCTCACAGATGCGGGTGCTCGCGGGTGGACCAGCGGGGTTTGGCGGAGACGGGTGGGCGCGGGCGGGCGGCGGCCGTTCGATAGCTGCGGAGGATGCGCGCGCTCACCCGTGCGGGATTGCGCTTGAGCCCCGTGGGCGTGACGCCGATCACGGCGACGCCGTGCGAGGCGAGTTCGCCGTCCAACTCCACGGTGTCCACCCAGTCCTCCCCCAGCGCATGGTGTTGCCGGGAGTGGACCATCACGGCCATGGCGACGTCGTCGAACCACAGATCGGGGCTGATGAGGCGGCCCACCCCCGGCGCGGTGAGTTCCGGGTTGAGCATCGGCTCGGGAAGTTCGGCCACCGCGGCCAACAGCCGCGCCAGATCGGCCTCCGGAACCGACCACGAGCCCGCCGCGGCCTCCTCGATGGCCGTCCGCAGGGCGCGGGAGCCACGTCGGGTACCCCGATCAAGCTCATGAGCCAACGCCTCGGGGGTGACGAGGCGTCGCTGCACCCCTTCGATGACGATGGCCCGGCGATCGCGATCGGTGGGGGCCCACCGCGCGGCGTCCAGAATCGCGCGGGCCTTCGACGCCCACCGTCGGCCTCCCGCGGATACCGGCGCGGTCTCCGGCACTGCGGACCGATGCACCTGCACCCAACGGGCTCGCCTGGCCGCCTGGCGGGCCGGCACCAGCACATGAACCAGGGGATCCACGGGACCCGACCGGATGCCGAAGTAGCGAGCGGCCGTCGGGCCACCCAGAACCGCGCCCGGCCCCGCGAACAGCAGCGCTGCCACACCTCGCTGCGTCTCATCGAGATCGCCCGCCTTGGTGCACACGACACCCGGCAGCACATAGCGCCACTGCCGGCCCAGCCGCCACGCCAGGGCAGCGGAGGTGACACCCCCGTTGAGCAGTTGAGCTCGGGTGGCCAGGTGGTGTTGCGTCCGCAAGATGTGTGCGGCCCCTTTGGGCATCCCGGCCGCCGAGTCAGCGCTGCGCTCCATGCGCCCACCCTGGGCGGTTCGAGACGTGCCGCGCGCACACCGACCCCGCCCTGTGGGCAACGCCCAAGCCAGCGACCCCCTTGGGGATAACTCCGGCTCTGCCACGCCTCCCGGCCTCCGCGCACTCCCCGGCGCGCGCATCCACCTCCCGAGTGAACGCAGCAGTGAACGCAGGGACACGCCGGTGATTCCCGGCGTGTCCCTGCGTTCAGGGCTGCGCTCAGGGCTGTGTTCGCGGCTGGGGTGGGGGGAGTGCGCCGAAGCCCTCAGAAGCCCAGGGCGTCGGCGGCCTCGGGGCTGGAGTCGCGCAGGAAGCTCGCGCAGCGCTGCTGCTCGTCGGCCTCCCCCAGCTCGCCGGCGGCGCGGGACAGCGCGGCCAGGGAGCGTAGGAAGCCGCGGTTCGGCTCGTGGGACCACGGCACCGGGCCCTGGCCGCGCCAGCCGGCCTTGCGCAGCTGGTCCAGCGAGCGGTGGTAGCCGGTGCGGGCGTAGGCGTACGCCAGCACGGGGGTGCCGTCGGCGAGCGCCGCCTCGGCGAGCTGAGCCCAGGCCAGCGCGGAGGCGGGGTGCTCGGCGGCGACCTGCTCCGGGTCGGCGCCGGCGCGCAGGTCGTCGGCGGCCGGGTCGTCCGGCAGCGTCGTCTCGGGAATGCCCAGCAGGTTCTTCGCGTCGGTCATGCCCCCACTGTGACCTGCGAACGCCCCGCGACGCCAACGGGCCCCGCACGACGACTCGTGCGGGGCCCGGTGGTGATGCGGGCGACGGACCGAAGCCGTCACCGACTCACTTGTGGGTGCCGGCGGAGCGCAGGTTCTCGCAGGCCTCGACGACGCGAGCCGCCATGCCGGCCTCGGCCTCCTTGCCCCACGCGCGCGGGTCGTACTTCTTCTTGTTGCCGACCTCGCCGTCGATCTTCAGCACGCCGGTGTAGTTCTCCAGCATCCAGCCGGCGACCGGGCGGGTGAACGCGTACTGGGTGTCGGTGTCGACGTTCATCTTGACGACGCCGTAGTCGACCGCGTCGGAGATCTCCTGCGGCAGCGAGCCCGAGCCACCGTGGAAGACGAGGTGGAACGGCTTCTCGTCGGAGGTGTTGAACTCCTTGTGCACCGCGTCCTGGGCGGCCTTGAGCACCTCGGGGCGCAGCTTGACGTTGCCCGGCTTGTAGACGCCGTGCACGTTGCCGAACGTCAGGGCCGTCATGTAGTAGCCGTTCTCGCCGGTGCCCAGGGCGCGCGCCGTGGCGATCGCGTCTTCGGGGGTGGAGTACAGCTTCTCGTTGATCTCGGCCTCGACGCCGTCTTCCTCGCCGCCGACGACACCGATCTCGACCTCGAGGATGATGTTGGCCGCGACGCACTTCTCGAGCAGCTCCTGCGCGATCTGCAGGTTCTCCTCCAGCGGCACGGCCGAGCCGTCCCACATGTGCGAGTTGAAGATCGGCTGGCCGGTCTTCTTGACCTGCTCGGTCGACAGCTCGAGGAGCGGACGCACGTAGGTGTCCAGCTTGTCCTTCGGGCAGTGGTCGGTGTGCAGCGCGATGTTGACGTCGTAGCTCTGCGCGACCTCGCGGGCGAAGGCGGCCAGGGCCACCGCGCCGCGGACCATGTTCTTGATCGTCGGGCCGGAGCCGTACTCGGCGCCACCGGTCGAGACCTGGATGATGCCGTCACTGCCGGCCTCGGCGAAACCGCGGATCGCGGCGTTGATCGTCTGGCTCGAGGTGATGTTGATCGCCGGGTAGGCGAAGGACCCGGCCTTCGCGCGGTCGAGCATCTCGGCGTAGACCTCATGGGTTGCGATAGGCACTGTGCGACTCCTCGTGTTGGGGGCTTTCGTGCAGCGACCGCTCGCCTCGGACCGTAACCGGCGCCTGGCCGCCTCGCCGACTCGAGCGGCAAGGCGAGGCGCGGCTCATCACGGACGCGGCGGCCTCGCTCGTCATCCTATGCCCGGGCATTCCCTCGCAGGTGTTGTAGTGCCGGATCTCCTGACGGCCGGCCGGCTGCCGCGCTGGGCGACCCGATCACGCGCCGGGTAGAAAGGGCGTCATGCCTCGTCAGCCCGCCCTCCCGCGCTACCACCTTCGGCCCCGCCGCGGCTGGCTGAACGACCCCAACGGGATGACCTACCGCGACGGCCGCTGGCACGTCTTCTACCAGCACAACCCCCACGCCGCCCAGCACGGCGACATCCACTGGGGGCACGCCTCCAGCGCCGACCTGGCGACGTGGCGGGAGCACCCCGTCGCGTTCGGCCCCACGCCCGACGGGCCCGACTCCGCGGGCTGCTGGAGCGGCGTCTTCCTGCCGCCCGCCATCGCCGGCGACGACGCCCTCGTGGCGTACAGCGGCGTCGTCGACGACTCCCACGCGAGCACCACCGTGATGCGCCGCGCCCTCGACGACTCCCTCGACACCTGGAGCGAGCCGTGGGTCGTCGCGCGCACCCCGACCGCCGACGGCGTCGCGGTCATGCGTGATCCGTTCCTGTTCGTCCACGGCGGGCGCCGCTGGGCCCTGCACGGAGCCGGGCTGGTCACCGGCGAGCCCGCAGTACTGCTGTTCTCCTGCGACGACCTGCACGCCTGGGTGTACGAGGGGATCTGGGCGCGCCGCGCCGACACGCTCGACGCCCCGTTCGCCGCCGACATCTGGGAGTGCCCGCAGCTGGCGTTCGTCGACGGCCGCGCCGTGCTCGTCGTCTCGACGCAGCTGCGCGGGCAGCTCGACGACGTCCTCGCGGTGGTCGGCGACGTCGTCGACGACACCGAGCACCCCGGTCGGCCGGCGTTCCGGGCCGCGGGATGGCACCGGCTCGACGCCGGGGAGGTCTGCTACGCACCACAGTTCGCCACGGACGACACCGGCTCGTGGCATCTGGGCTGGGTGCGCCAGGAGGCGGTTCGCCCCGACGATCTACCCGACGCGACCCCCGACCAAGCCCCCGACCAAGCCCCCGCTGAGGGCGGCTCGGAGGACCTCGTGGCCGGGTGCCTGACGCTGCCGCGCCGGCTGCGGGTGGTCGACGGGCGGATCGTCGTCACCCGCGCCCCGGCCACCGACGCCCTGCTCGCCGACGCGCCCGACCTGGCCGCCGAACTGCCCCTCGACCTGCCTCCCGGCGACCACGACCTCCCGCCGGCCGCGATGGTCTCGACCCGCGGCGGAACCCTCGTCTCACCTCGCGGACGGATCGAGTTGCCGAGCGGCCCGGCTCAGGTCTGGCTGGACGGCGAGGTCGTCGAGGTCTACCCCGAGCCCGCGCCCCGAACGCACTGTGTCCCGGCCACCTTCCGACACCCCGACACGGTCTCCTGGCGGTTGACGGTGCCGTCGGGCACGAGCGCCCGGCTGCACCGGCTCCTCGATTCCGGCGCACCGCCCGACGACGGGTGCCCGCGTTTCGGACCGCAGGGAGCGTTGGGCAAGTAGCGTTCGTTGCCAGGCACATCGGGCGGTGCCACCGCGTGCCTCCCCCGACCCGTCCACCGCCTCGAAAGGTGTGAACCGATGAACGCCACCCGTACCCCCGCCCGCACCCTCGCCGTCTCCCTGCTCGCCGGGGCCTTGGGTGTCGTCGGACTGACAGCCTGCTCCTCCGGCGCGAGCACCGCGCCCGAGACGACCGCGGCCGCGACCCCCACGCAGACCGCGACCCCCACCGACAGCCTCATGGACACCGCGACCGACGCGGCCAGCGGTGCCGCCGGAGACGCGACCGACGCCGCCGACTCCGCTCGGGCCGCTGCGAGTTCGGCCGCCGCCGCGGTCAGCGAGCGCGTCGACATCAACAGCGCGAGCACCGAGGAGATCGCCGCGACCCTGCGCGAGAACGGCGTGCCGGACGCCGACCGCTGGGCCGGCGAGATCGACCGACTCCGCAAGACCGACCCCAACACCGTGACCACCCGCCTGCAGCAGGAGGCCGAGCGCGCCGGCATCAACCAGGAGACCGTGCAGAACCTCCTCGGCAGCCTGCGCTTCTGAGCGCCCCAACGGCTACCCCGAGTCGGCGCGACCGGCTCGGGGTAGCCGTTCGCCGTCCGGGGGAACAGTGGCCCGGGAGGGGACACGGGGGTACTACGACCATCGGACAATGGCGCGCCGAGCGGGCGCACACCGATGCTGAGGACATCGCAGCAACGGCCGGTCCCGGCCGATGCAGACAGATGTTCTCGATCGAAAGGCCCCGACCCATGCGCTCCCGCCGCCTCGCCTACCTGTCCGCGGCCGCCCTCGCCGCCACCACCTTCGGCCTGACCGCCTGCTCCTCCGGGTCGAGCACCGCCGGCAGCGCCGAGAGCACGACCGCGCAGGCCACGACCACTGCCGCCACGAGCGCGGCCCCCACCTCGAGCGCGGCCTCCGGTGCCGCCACCGCCTCCGGCCAGACCGCCGACGCGAACAACGCGAGCACGGACGACATCGCCAAGGCGCTGCAGGCGCATGGCGTGCCGAACGCCGACCGCTGGGCGAAGGAGATCGAGGAGTACCGCCCGTACACCTCGAGCGACCTGGCGACCAAGCTCGGGCAGGAACTCGGCAAGTACGGCGTCGACCAGCAGACGCTGGCCAACATCCTCGCGAGCCTGAAGGTCTGACGATGATCGACCACCCGGAGCGCTCGATGTATCCCGAGGTCTCGCGGACCCCGCCGAGCCCCGACAGCGTGACGTGGGACCGCTACGGCGATGCCCGCACGACCCGCTTCCTGCGGCGCGCGTTCCTGCTCGTCGCGGCCGGCACGTGCGGGGGTGCGGTGCTCGAACTGGCGATGCTGCGGCACTGGGACGGTCTCGACCAGCTCGTGCCCTGGGTCGTGCTCGCCGCGCTCGCGGTCGGCATCGCGGCCGTCGCGCTGAAGCCCACCGCGCGGGTGCTCCTCGCCGCCCGGTTGCTCGCCGTCGGTAGCGCTTTCGCGGGCGCGTTCGGGGTGTGGGAGCACGTCTCCTCCAACTGGGAGACGGCCCCGCTCTCGGCGACCTGGGCCTCGACCTGGGAAACGCTCTCCCCGCTGCAGCAGTGGTGGGAGGCCGCGACCGGCGGCGCGGGCATCGCACCCCCGCTGGCGCCCGGTTTCCTCGCTCTCACCGGCATCTGCCTGGCGCTCGCGACGACCGGGCTGCTGCACCGACGGTGAGCCGGCCCGACAGCCCGCCGCGTCCAGGCGTGAGTCGGACCTGCACGCCGCCGACAGCCCGGACCCCACAGGTGACGCGGTTACCGTGAGCCGGTGTTCAGTCGTCGAGGCATCCCGGGGCCCGGTCCGGTCGAGCGGGCGATGACGCCCGATGGGTCGGTGCCCGCTTCCGGGACGTCGCAGACCCCCCAGATTCCCCCGGGGGAACCACCCGAGCGCGAGTGGCACGTCGTCGCGCGCGGGGATCGCGACGGCGGCGCGCCCGCGACCGACCTGCGCAGGTTGGTCGCGGCGGGCGTGGCCGCCGTCGCGGTCGTGCTGCTCGTCGTCACGATCGGCACCGCCTCCGTGAGCCGGTTTCTCGCCGAGCGGGACGCGATCGCCAACGGCACCCAGACCGCCGACCTGCTCGCCGCCGCCGCGATCGAACCCCGGCTCACCCCAACGCTGCTCGCCGGCGACTCGACTGCCCTCGACGAGCTCGACGAGGTCGTCGACACCAGGCTCGGGGCCCTGGGGGTGATCCGGCTGAAGATCTTCACCGCCGACGGCACCGTGGTCTACTCCGACGAGCGGCGCCTCGTCGGGCAACGCTTCGACCTCGGGGCCGTCGAGCGGGCGGTGCTCGACCACGGCGTCACCCGGGCCGCGGTGACCACCCCGGAGGGGCGCGAGAACGAGTTCGAGGCGTTCCGGGGGCGGCTCCTGGAGATCCGGCGGCCCGTGCACGCCACGACGGGGCAACGGCTCCTGCTCGAGGTGTACGGCGACTACGCCCAGATCGAGCCGCGCGCCGCCGGGCTGTGGCGCACCTTCGTCGCGCTCTAGGTCGTCGGCATGGTCGCGCTCCTGGTGTTGCTCGCACCCGTGTTGTGGTGGCTCGTGCGGCGGCTCGCCGAGGCGCAGCGGCGCCGGGAGGAGGCGCTGCGCGCGTCGGTCGTCGCCTCGGACGCCGAGCGACGCCGCCTCGCCGGCACCCTGCACGACGGACCGGTGCAGGAACTCACCGCCGCGTCGCTGACGGTGGCCGCCGCGGCGGACTCCATGCGCGCCGCCGGTCAGGAGCAGCGGGCCGCCACCGTCGACGAGGCGGGGGTGCTGGTTCGCCGTGGGATCGCGAGCCTGCGCACCCTGCTCGTCGAGCTCTACCCGCCCGAGCTGCGCGGCGCCGACCTCGACGACGTCGTCGACGACCTCGTCGAACCTCTGCGGTCCCGCGGCATCGCCGCCGCCGCGTGGGTGGAGCCCGGCGTCGGCCCGCGGCTCGGCCCCGAGCAGGTGCCGCTCGTCCACCGAGTGGCCCGCGAGTGCCTGCGCAACGCCGCGACGCACTCCCAGGCCGCACACGTCAGTGTGCGAATCACGCGGGACCCCGGCCACGATGACAGGGTGGTCGTCGAGATCGCCGACGACGGGAAGGGATTCGACGTGCGCGAGACGATGCGGTATCCGCGCGAGGGGCACGTCGGGCTCGCGGTGCTCGCCGACACCTGCCGGCGCGCCGGGGCCCGCCTCGAGGTCGCCAGCGCTCCCGGCTCCGGCACCGTGTGGCGGCTGACCCTCACCCCGGAGGCGGGCCGGTGACCACACCCGCCTCGCGCTCCGACGGCGACCCGGGCGACATCGCGGTGCTCGTCGTCGACGACCATCCGCTCGTTCGCCAGGGGCTGCGCGCGATCCTCGACGCGGCGCCGGGGGTGCGGGTGGTCGGTGAGGCGGCCGACGGCGACGAGGTGGTCGACGCGGCCCGGGCCTGCGCGCCGCGGGTCGTGCTCATGGACGCGTCGATGCCGCGCCTCGACGGGGTGCGGGCCACCCGGGCGCTGCGGGAGGCGGTGCCGAGCGCGGCCGTCGTCATGCTCACCTCGTTCTCGGGCCGGGAACGGGTGCGCGCCGCGATCGAGGCCGGCGCCACCGGCTACGTGCTCAAGGACGCCGATCCGGCGCAGGTCGTCGCCGCCGTCCGCGCCGCCGCGGGCGGGCACGTGCCGCTCGACCCGCGGGTCGCCGGAGCGCTGCTGCCCGCGCCCGCCGGCGCAGCGCCCGCCCCCGGAGCAGCGTCGGCACCCGGCGATCCCTCCGTCCGCGGCGGGCAGTCCGTCCCCCGCCGCCCCGGGCCCGCCGCAGCGCCCGACCCCTCCCCCGAGGCCGCCGCGGACCTCAGCGCGCGGGAGCGGGAGGTGCTCGCGCTCGTGGCGCAGGGGCTGGCGAACAAGCAGATCGCCCGGCGCCTCGGCATCAGCGAGCGCACGGTCAAGGCGCACCTCGGCGCCGTCTACCGCGCGATCGGCGTGGCCGACCGCACGAGCGCCGCGCTGTGGGCCAACCGGCACGGGCTCGGCTGAGGGCCGGCCCACGAGCCCACCTCAACGCGAGTCCCACCCCGAGCCGGCCAGGCCGACCTCAGACCGACTGCCCGAACACGTGCGCCCGCACCCACGCGTGCATGGCGATCGCGGCGGCGGCGCCGGCGTTCATCGAGCGGGTCGAGCCGAACTGCGCGATCTCGAGCACGTCGCGGCAGGCCGCCAGCGCCTGCGGCGTCAGACCCGGACCCTCCTGCCCGAACAGCAGCAGGCAGCGCCGCGGCAGCCGATACGTCTCCAGCGGCACCGACCCGGGCACGTTGTCGACACCGAGGATCGGCAACGAGTCGCCCGCGCCGTCTCCGGGTTGGGTGGCGGCCCACCGCACGAGGGCGTCGACGTCGGCGTGGTGGTGCTCGTGCTGGTAGCGGTCGGTGACCATCGCGCCGCGCCGGTTCCAGCGACGGCGGCCCACGATGTGGAACGCGGCGACGTTCATCGCGTTCGCGGTGCGGATCACCGAGCCGATGTTGAAGTCGTGGCCCCAGTTCTCGACGCCGATGTGCAGCTCGTGCCGGCGCTCGTCGAGGTCGGCGACGATCGCCTCGTGCCGCCAGTACCGGTAGGCGTCGACGACGTTGCGCGCGTCGCCGCGCTCCAGCAGCTCGGGATCGAGGCGCGGATCGGCCGGCCGCGCACCCTGCCACGGTCCCACCCCGACGCTCGGGCTCGGCCGCACCGGCCCGGCTCCCGAGTCCGTTCCCGAGTCGGCTCCCGGGTCGGCTCCGGAGTCGGTGTGGCCCGTCATCGCGCCACGCCCACCGTCCACGGACGGGCAGCACACAGCACCCGTTGGGTTTGCTCACGTACCGTGTGACTCGTGTTCATGCCACCTTCCATCGACTGGATGGACCCGCAGTACCTGTTGACACGCTTCGGCACCGGCTTCTTCTGGGTCAGCACCGCGATCGTCTTCATCGAATGCGGCCTGCTCTTCCCGATCCTGCCCGGTGACTCGCTGTTGTTCGCGATCGGCATGTTCATCCGGCGCGGCGACGTCGCGATCGCGCTGGCGCCGGCCCTCGTGATCCTCAGCGTGGCGGCCCTGGCGGGCAACATCGTCGGCTACGAGATCGGCCGGGCGATCGGCACCCCGCTCTACCACCGCGACGGGCGCTTCCTCAAGCGCAAGTACTTCGACCAGACCAACGCCTTCTTCGACAAGCACGGCAACAAGGCGCTCGTCATCGGCCGGTTCGTGCCGATCGTGCGCACGTTCATCACGGTCGTCGCCGGAGTCGGGCGCATGGACCGCCGCCGGTTCTTCACGTGGAGCGCGGTCGGCGCGATCCTGTGGGCCACCGGCATCACGCTGCTCGGCTACTTTCTCGGCGGCATCGCGTTCATCCACGACAACCTCGAGGCCGCGATCCTGACGATCGTGTTCGTCTCCGTGCTGCCGATGGTCTTCGAGTACGTCATGCACAAGCGGCGCTCCAAGGCCATCGTCAAGGAGGCGGTCACCGCCGGCCAGGACATCATCGACGGCCACCGCGACCCCCGCTGACGTCCCTGACTGACACGAGCGGCCCCGGTCACCGTCATCGGTGACCGGGGCCGCTTCGTGGGCGACGCGCGAACTCAGCCCTGCGCGTTCGGGTCGTTCGGGCGGGCCTGGCCGGGCTGCGGCTCCGGGCGCTGGTCCTGGATGGGGCTGGGCTGGTAGTTCTGCCCCAGGCCCTGGTTGGCGTCGTAGCCGGGCAGCTGGCCCTGCGACTGGGAGCCGCCGATGGAGCCGGTCTGGCCCGTCTGGCCCTGGTAGCCCTGGCCGCCCTGGCCGGGGCCGGCGACCGTGCCGCCTCCCTGACCGAAGTTGACCTGAGGCACGTTCTGCGCGGCGGGCTCGGCCTCGAAGTACGGCTCCTTGGAGATGCCGGCCATGTTGGCGAGGAAGTTCGTGGGCACCGACTCGACCTTGGTGTTCAGGTCGCGCACGGTCGCGTTGTAGTAGCGGCGCCCGGAGGCGATGCGGTCTTCGGTCGCGGACAGCTCCTGCTGCAGCGCGGTGAAGTTCGAGTTGGCCTTGAGGTCGGGGTAGGCCTCGCTGACGGCGAGGAGGCGGCCGAGCGCCTGGCTCAGCTCACCCTCGGTCTGCGACGCGGCGGCCGGGGAGTCGCCGCCGGACATCGCCTGCGAGCGGGCCTTCATGACGGCCTCGAGCGTGCCGGACTCGTGCGAGGCGTAGCCCTTGACGGTCTCGACGAGGTTGGGGATGAGGTCGTGCCGGCGCTTGAGCTCGACGTCGATCTGGCGCCAGGACTCCTGCACCAGGTTGCGGGACTTGATGAGGCCGTTGTAGCCCGAGAATCCCCAGACGACGACGCCGACGACGATGACGAGAAGGATGACGATGATGATGAGAGCAGCACTCACGATGTGAGCCTCCGTGGGTATGGGGGCGGTCTCGGCCGATCCTACGCGGCCCGCCTGACAGGAACTGGGACGTCGCCGCAGCGGCGTCGCGTTCCCGTCGCGGTCCGGACGCGATCTCGACGGGATCGACGAGCGCTGCTCAGCCCAGCCCGAGGTCGGACAGGCCGTAGGCGTACCGGTACTCCAGGCCGGTCTCGGCTTCGATGCGCTCGGCGGCCCCGGAGCTGCGGTCGGCGATGACCGCGACGGCCACGACCTGGGCCCCCGCCTCGCGGCAGGCCTCGACGGCGGTCAACGGCGAGCCGCCGGTCGTCGAGGTGTCTTCGACGACGAGCACGCGACGGCCCTCGATCGACGGGCCCTCGATGCGCTGCTGCAGCCCGTGCGCCTTCTCGGCCTTGCGCACGACGAAGGCGTCGAGGCGCGCGCCGTCGGCGGCGGCCGCGTGCAGCATGGCGGTGGCGACCGGGTCGGCGCCCATCGTCAGGCCGCCGACCGCGTCGAAGTCCAGGTCGGCGGTCAGCTGGCGCATGACGACCCCGACGAGCGGCGACGCCTCACCGTCGAGGGTGATGCGGCGCAGGTCGACGTAGTAGTCGGCCTCCTTGCCGGACGACAGCGTCACCGTGCCGTGCACGATGGCCTTGGCCTTGACGAGCTCGAGGAGGCGGTCCCGGGCCGAGTGCGTCGGGTCGAGCGTCGGGTCGGATGCGCTGGAGTCGGTCACGGCCGCCAGGTTATCCGGCCGCCGCCGACCCGCTGGCCCGACGCCTTCTGGGCGAGACGACCACGCCGGCTCTCCCGAATCCAGGCGGAGCCAGCGGGTCCAGGCCCCTGGCCCGCTAGGCGCCGGAGTCGGTACGCCGGGCCCGCCCAAGACCACCCGCCACGCGCGTGACGACCGAGCGCGGCAGCACGCGCATCACGCCGGTCAGCGCGCGATAGTGCGCGCCCGGCACGACGACCGGGCGGCCGCGGCGCAGCCCGTCGAGCGCGGCGGCGACCACGTCGGGGGCGTCCAGCCACAGGCCGTCCGGCAGCCGGGACATGTTCATCGCCGCGCGGTCGTGGAACTCGGTGTGCGTGAAGCCGGGGCAGACGGCGCTGACGCGCACCCCGGTCGGGGCCAGCTCGTCGGCGAGCGCCTCCGAGAACGTCGTCACCCAGGCCTTGTTCGCCGAATAGGTGCCCATCGCGGTGAAACCCGCGACCGAGGAGACGTTGAGGATGCCGCCGCGACCGCGGGGCGCCATCGCCGCGGCCGCCGCGTGGCTGAGCACGAGCACCGCCCGGCACATCACGTCGAGCGCCCGCTCCTCCTCCCCGATCGGCGTGCGCGTGAACGACGTGCCGATGCCGAAGCCGGCGTTGTTGACGAGCAGGTCGACCGGGCCGGCTCCTGAGGCGCCGGGGCCGTCGCCCGCGAGCCGCCCAGCGACGGCCTGCAGCGCGGACCGGTCGGCGAGATCGGCGGGTAGGGTCTCGACGCGAACGCCGTGCTCGTCACGAAGGGTGGCGGCGAGGGCCTCGAGCCGGTCGGCGGAGCGGGCGACGAGCACGAGGTCGTGCCCGGTGGCGGCGAGCTGGCGGCAGAACTCGGCACCCAGCCCGGCGCTGGCGCCCGTCACGAGAGCGGTCGTCATGGGCTTCACGGTACGAGACCGGGGCGGGGGCGACCGCGTCCAGGCGCGCGACGGTCAATGGTTCGGGGCCGGGTCGTGCGGAACCGCGAGCAATGCGAGTGTGTCCGATCGCACACACTCGGGCACCGCCTCCGCCCCGTTTGCGCAATCGAGACGACAGAATTGGGTGCTGATCACCACAACGCGGTGACACGAGAGTAAGTTCCACGTGGCTAACAGGATTCAGGTGCCGGTTCGTCGCGCTCCCAGCGGGGGTCTGCGGGGGGCCGGTCGACTCGCAGGAGTGGCACCGATGGCACACACCACCGAGCGTACGGGGCCCGTCCCCCACCGGCGCGACGGCGCGTGCGTACGCTCCACCGGCTGCCTCACCGACTGGATCCCGGCGGCCATCTCCGTGCCGTCCGCGTCGACGACGATCCGTCGGCGCCCGGTCGGAACAGGGGGCGTCCGTCGCCCCAGTCGCCCCCGGTCCACCCGACCGTTCACCGCCCGCTCATCACGAGCGGCGGTCTCCACCGGGCCCGGCCACGGTCAACCGACCGCCGGGCATCACTCCCCAGGGGAAAAAGATGACTGATAGCACAACGGTTGTGCGTCAAAAGCCGCTGATGGATATGCGGCAAATCCTCCTGATGAACTTCGGGTTCTTCGGGATCCAGTATTCCTTCGGAATGCAGCAGACAGCTGTCAACCCGATCTACCAGATGCTCGGGGCGAGCCCCGAGGAGCTGCCGCTGCTGAACATGGCCGGCCCGATCACCGGACTGTTCATCCAGCCGATCATCGGCGCCCTCTCCGACCGCACGTGGTCGGATCGGTGGGGCCGGCGTAAGCCGTTCTTCCTTATCGGCGCCACCGGCTGCGCGATCTGCCTGTTCCTCTTCCCGTGGGTCACCGCGGTGTGGATGGCCGTGCTGCTGCTGTGGTTGCTGGACGCCAGCAACAACACGGCGATGGAGCCCTATCGCGCGTTCATCGCCGACAAGCTGCCCCCGAGCCAGCTCGCCAAGGGCTTCCTCGCGCAGAGCTTCTTCACCGGTTTCGGCATCACGCTGGCCAACATCTCGCTGTACGTCTTCAAGTTCGTTCTCGACGGGGCGACCGGTGCCGGCATCCCCTACTGGGTCGTCGGTGCGTTCATGCTCGGTTCGGTGTGCTCCATCGGCACCGTGCTCGTGTCGGTCATCAGCACCCCGGAGATCCCACCCACCCCTGAAGAACTCGCCAAGCTGCGCGAGGGCTCGAAGGGCGGTGAGGCGCTCAAGGAGATCTGGGACGCGATCGTCGAGATGCCGGTCGAGCTTCGCAAGATCGCGCTGGTCTACCTGTTCCAGTGGTACGCGATGAACGTCTATTGGCAATTCGTCGCCGGCTCGATCGCCGAATCCGTCTGGAATACCACCGACACCCAATCCGCCGGCTTCAAGGAAGCGACGTCGTGGGTCGGCCTCGTCAACGGCTGGTACAACATCGTGACGTTCAGCGTGGCATTCCTGCTCGTCGCGTTGGCGAGAAAACGTGGCGCCAAGATGGTGCACTCGATCTGCCTGTTGCTGGCGGCGGTCGGCCTCATCATCTTCGCCAACGTGTCGAACCAGTACCTGTTGTTCATTCCGATCATCGGCCTGGGTATCGCGTGGGCCTCGATCATGGGCGTTCCCTACATCATGATCGTGCGCATGATTCCCTCGACGCGCTACGGCGTGTACATGGGCATCGTCAACATGATGATCGTCATCCCGATGCTCATCCAGACGCTGACCTTCGGGTGGGTCTTCAAGCACTTCCTCGGTGACAGTTCGACCAACGCCATCATGTTCGCCGGCGTGCTGCTCGGTCTCGCCGCCCTCGCCATGCAGTGGATCAAGGAGCCGCCGATCGTGCGCGATGTCGACGACGTGACGCACATGCCGACGGCCGCTCACTGAGGACGGGGGATTCGACATGACTGAGGCCATGAAGGACTACCGCACGGTGGTCGTCGGCACGGACGGGTCCGCCCTGGCGGCCCCGACCGTGGCCCGCGCCGCCTGGATCGCCCAGCGCGACGATGCCGAGTTGGTCATCGTCTGCGCCTGGTCGGAGCTGTCGCGGCGCGACGAGGCGAAGAACACCCGCACCGAGGGCGGCGACAGCCGCCAGGGTGAGGTCATCGGTCGCAACGCGGCGCAGCAGGCGGTCGAGGCCGCCGCGGTCGTCGCCCAGGAGCACGGCGCGACGGTCTCCGCCGCGCTGTTGGCGCAGGGCGAGCCCGGTGCCGCGCTCCTGGAGGTCGCCGCGGAACGGCACGCGGACCTGCTCGTCGTCGGCGCGATCCGCGACACGAGCATCGCCGGGCGCCTGCTCGGCACGGTCGCCGGCGACGTCGTCCGCAAGGCCGACTGCGACGTGCTGCTCGTGCGCCCCGAGGGCCTGACCAC
>JBDIAM010000025.1:0-19016 GCA_039812445.1 Piscicoccus intestinalis
CGGTGTCGTCGGGCGGCGTCGGGCCGGCGCCACCGGGCGCGCCCGGCGCGGGTCACGCACGGGGGTGGGCCTGCTCGTAGGAGCGGCGCAGGCGCTCGGTGGACACGTGGGTGTAGATCTGCGTCGTGGCCAGGCTCGCGTGGCCGAGCAGCTCTTGCACCGATCGCAGGTCGGCGCCGCCGTCGAGCAGATGGGTGGCCGCGCTGTGCCGCAGCGCGTGCGGTCCGATGTCGGGGAGGCCCTCGACTCCGCCGACCCGGCGGTGCACCAGGTCGCGCGCCTGCCGCTGCCCGAGCCGCCGGCCTCGCACCCCGACGAAGAGCGCCGGACCCGCTCCGGCGGCGACGAGCGTCGGGCGGCCCCGGCGCAGCCAGGCGTCGAGGGCTCGTTGGGCGGGCAGCCCGTACGGCACCGCCCGTTCCTTGTCACCCTTGCCGACGACGCGCACGACGCGCCGCGCCTCGTCGCGGTCGTCGACGTCGAGGCCGACAAGCTCGCCGACGCGCAGCCCGCAGCCGTAGAGCAGTTCCAGCACCGCGAGGTCGCGCAGGCGCACCGCCTCCGCGACAGGGTCAGGCTCCGGGGAGGTGTGCCGCGCAGCATCGGGCTCGCGCGCGGCGTCAGCCTCACGCGCGGCGCCGGCCTCACGCGCAGCCTTGGGCTCACGGGCGTCGGGCTCACGCGCGGCGTCGGGCTCACGCGCAGCCTTGGGCTCACGCGCAGCCTTGGGCTCACGCGCAGCGTCGGGCTCGCGCGCAGCGTCAGCCTCACGCGCAGCGTCAGCCTCACGCGCAGTGTCGGGCTCGCGCGCGGCCTCGAGGCGTTCGAGCACGCGGGCGGCGTCGTCGGCGCGCAGCACGGTCGGCAAGGTGCGGTGGCGTCGTGGTCGGGCCAGTCGCGCCGACGGGTCGTCGTCTCGACGGCCGGTGTCCTGCGCCCACCGGAAGAAGGTGCCGACCGCCGCCGAGCGTCGGGCGAGGCTCGCCCGGGCCGCCCCCGAGTCCGCGGCGCGCCCCAGCCAGGCCCGCAGATCCGCGAGGTCGATCTGCTCGGGGCGGTGGCCGCGCTCGGCGGCGAACGTCAGCGCGCTGCGCACGTCGCCGAGGTAGGCGCGCACGGTGTGCACCGACCTGCCGCGCTCCAGCCGCAGGTGACGCTCGAAGTCGAGGAGGAGTTGATCGACCGGCACGTTGTCCACGCTGACACCGCGACGGCCCCGCGGCAAGCTCCACGCCACGCCCTGTCGACAACAGCACGAGCGAAACATGCAGGTCAGACGCCCGAACACGACCGCGCCCAGCGGATCCCGGCGTCACGAGCGCACCCAGCCGCCCTCGACCCGTCGCACGTAGCCGCGCAGCGAGAGCCGACCCAGGCAGGCCTGCACCTGACCGAGCGAGACGCCGGCGATCGCCGCGACCTCCTCGACCGAACGGGCCCGGAGCCCGAGCCCGTCGTGCACCCTCCGGTCGTCCGGCTCCAGGTCGTCACCGGGGCGTCGGGGTCGCGGACGCCCGGGTGCGGCGTCGCCACCGACGCGACCGATGAGTTCCATGACCTCGTCGAGGTCGGTGACGAGCACCGCCAGCTGCTCTCGGATCATGTCGTGGCACCCCGCCGACGCCGGCGAGGTCACCGGCCCGGGGGTCGCCATGACGACCCGCAGGTGCTTGCCCGCGGTGGCCGCCGTGTTGCGGGAGCCCGACCGCAGCCCGGCCTCGACGACCAGCGTCGCGCCGGTCATCGTCGCGATGAGCCGGTTGCGTTGCAGGAACCGCTGACGCATGGGCGCCGACCCGGGCGGCAGCTCGCTGACGACGAGTCCGTTCGCGGCGATCGCGTCGAGCAGGTCGCGGTGCCCGCTGGGGTAGGCGCGTTCGACCCCGCAGGCGAGCACGGCGATCGTCGGTCCGTCGGCCGCGAGGGCGCCGCGGTGGGCCGCCGCGTCGATGCCGTAGGCGGCGCCGCTGACGACGGTGACCCCTCGGGAGGCGACCCCGGCCGACAGGCTCGCCGCGAGCCGCTCCCCGTAACCGGTGGCCGCCCGGGCCCCGACGACCGCGAGGCTGTGGTCGCACAGAGCCCGAAGCTCGCCGGAGCCGCGCACCCACAGGCAGTGCGGCGGGCTCGGCAGGTCGTCCAGCCCCCGCGGCCAGTCGTCGTCGCCGGGGATGACGACGCGGGCCCCGACCCGGGCGGCATTGTCGAGATCACGCTGCACACACAGGTTCTCGAGCCGCGGCCGGAACCGCTCCAGCGCCGACTCCCGGCGCGTGCGCAGCGCGTCGAGCGCCCGCTCGTGGCCGAGTTCACGCACGAGGGCGGCGGCGACCTCGTCGCCCGGCTCCGCGAGCCGGCTCCAGGACGCCCGCGCCACCACCCGGGCGGACCGGTCGTCGTCGGAGGAACTGCGGGAGGCGGAAGCGCTGCGCGAGCCGGAAGCGCTGGGCGAGCCGCCCCCGGAGTCGGAGGAGCGTCGGGAGGCGGAAAGCCCCGCCGAGGCGTCGCCGCCGGAGCCGCCGGAGCCACTGGAGGAGCCGCGGGGGCCGTTGGAGGAGCCGCGGGGGCGGTTGTCGACGTCGCTCATGCCGCCGTCACGTCCTGTCCGCGCAGCAGGATGGCCTGGCCGATGTCGTCGCGGGTGGGCGGCCCGTCGGCACCGCGCAGGTCGGCGACGGTCCAGGCGACCCGCAGGACGCGGTCGTAGCCGCGCAGAGTCAGTGCGCCCGAATCCAATTCGGCGTCGAGGTCGACGGTCGCGGCCCGCGGCGGGGCCCAGCGCTTCGACCGCAGCTGCGGCCCGGGCGCCTCCCCGTTGAGCGACCACCGCTGCCCGTCCCAGCGCTGCGCCTGCAGCGACCGAGCCCGGGCCACCCGATCGGCGACGACGGCCGTGGACTCCCCCGGTGGCGCCGACAGGTCGCCGAGCCGCACCGCGTCGACGCAGACCCGCAGGTCGACCCGGTCGAGCAGCGGACCACCGAGCCGGGCCAGGTAGTCCCGCTTCTCCCGCGGGCGGCACCGGCACGCGATCGCCTTGCCGACCGCGCGCCCGCACGGGCATGGGTTGGCCGCCAGCACGAGCATGAATCTGGCCGGGTAGCGCACCGATTGGCGGGCGCGGGCGACCGTCACCTCCCCCGATTCCAGGGGTTGCCGCAGCGCCTGCAGCACCCCGCGGCGGAACTCAGGGGCCTCATCCAAGAGGAGCACGCCACGGTGGGCCTTGCTGATGAGCCCGGGCCGCACCGCGCCCGAGCCGCCGCCGATGATCGCCACCGGGGAGGCGTCGTGGTGCGGCGCGACGAACGGCGGACGGCGCACGAGCGCCCCGTCGTGCAGCGCCCCGAGGATCGAGTGGATCGCGGTCACCTGCAACGCCTGGGCGTCGTCGAGCGGCGGCAGCACCCCGGGCAGACACTCGGCGAGCATCGTCTTGCCGGCCCCGGGCGGGCCGACGAGAAACAGGTGATGGCCCCCGGCCGCGGCCACCTCGAGGGCGGTGCGGGCCTCGGGCTGTCCCGCGATGTCGCCCAGGTCGCGGGAGCGTTCCGGCGGCGGCACACCGGCGGGTCGCACCGACTCCTCCTCGAGGGGCTCCTTCTTGGCGATCCGCCGGTAGCGCCCGATGACCTCGGCGAGGGACCGCGCCGGCACGACCTGCGCACCGGAGACGAGGGCGGCCTCGGCGGCGTTGGCCTCGGGGACGACGACCACGCGGTGCCCGGCCCGCACCGCGCCGAGCACCAGCGGCAGCACCCCGCGCACCGGGCGGATCGTGCCGTCGAGACCGAGTTCACCGATGTGCACGACGTTCTCGATGGGCGCCTGGGGCACCTTGTCGTCGGCGGCGAGCACGGCGAGCGCGATGCCCAGGTCGTAGACCGTGCCGGCCTTCGGGAGCCAGGCGGGTGAGAGGTTGACGGTGATCCGCCGCTGGGCCAGCGACGTGCCGAGGTTCGCGGCGGCCGCTTTGACGCGATCGCTGCTCTGGCGGCACGCGGCGTCGGGCAGGCCGCCGATCGCGAACGCGGGGAGCCCGGAGACGATATCGGCCTCGACGTCGACGACCGCCGCGTCGAGTCCGTCGAGGGCCACGCAGCGGGTGCGGCCGAGCGTCATCGCGACGCCTCCCGCCGCGGCACGCGGGCCACCGGCCGCGCCGACCGCGCAGGCGGGGCGGCAGGGATCGAAGAGCACAGGATCTGGTTCACGCCGACGACGCTAGGTCGACGCAGCAGGTCCGCGCCGAGGCCGGCAACCGGGGCTGTGGACGACCGACACGGCCGATCGCGCCTGTGGATGGATATGCCGTTCGACGTCCGACACGCCGTCTCGCCACGGGTCGAACCGGCGCACGACTCGGGTCACACGCCGCGCAGATGGGTGACGACGGCGGCGCCGCGGGCGGGCAGGTCGATGCCGACGATGTCGATGCGGATGGAGTCGGCGCCGGTGTGCGGATGGGTCGCGAGCCACTCGCCCGCCAGGCGCCGCAGCCGGCCGGCCTTCGCGGGGGTGATCGCCTCGATCGGTGAGCCGAACCGGCGGCTCGTGCGGGTCTTCACCTCGACGACGACGAGGCAGGAGCCGTCCCGCGCGACGAGATCGAGTTCACCGTGCCGGCTGCGCCAGTTCGCGTCGAGCAGTTCGTAACCCGCGGCCCCGAGGTGCCGGGCCGCCACCCGTTCGCCGTAGGCGCCCACCGCAGCGTTCCGCCCGCCCATGCCCGACCTCGTCTCCGTACCGACGCCGCCGCGACGCTCGTCGCGGCGAAGGACACCCGCGAGCATGGCCGCGAGCACGCGGATCGGGAGGGACGAACCGGCGCGGCTGTGGACGAGCGCAGAGGCGAACGAGACCTGTGGACAGAAACGGCCCGTCCGGCTCAGCGACCCGGCCCAGCTCAGCAACCGTACGTCAGCGTGCGTCAGTGCGCGTCAACCCTGCGGAGCCGGCGTCAGCCCTTGAACTTCCCGTCGTCGGGCAACTCGAGATCGGACTTGGCGAGCTCTTCGATGTTGACGTCCTTGAACGTCACGACGCGCACGTTCTTGACGAACCGCGCGGGCCGGTACACGTCCCACACCCAGGCATCCGACATCGAGACGTCGAAATACACCTCGCCGGCGTCGCCGCGCACCTTGACGTCGACCGAGTTGCACAGGTAGAAGCGGCGTTCGGTCTCCACGACGTGCGAGAACAGGCCGACGACGTCGCGGTACTCCCGATAGAGCTGCAGCTCCATCTCGGTCTCGTACTTCTCCAGGTCCTCCGAGCTCACGCTCGCCTCACCTCCACGTCGTCGAGTCCGTCCGCCGTCGCGCCGTCGGCCGGGCCGCCGGCCACCGTCGCGTATCGGAGCCCATCATCACTCATGCGCTCCGACTCCGGCAGCAGCGCCGCCGCAGCGCCGTCGAGATCGCCGGGCCCCGGCTCCGTCACGACCTGCCCCCCGACCGGGCCCGGCTGCGCAGCCGGCGGCGCCGCGAGCAGGTTCCACGAGCGTCGATGCAGGTCACAGGCCCCGAGCCGCAGCAGCGCGGCGCGATGCTCCGGCGCCGCGTACCCCTTGTTGATGTGCCAGCCGTAGTCGGGGTGGGAGTCGGCGAGCGAGACCATCCGCGCGTCGCGCTCGACCTTGGCGAGCACGGAGGCGGCGGCCACCGACGAACAGCGCATGTCGCCCTTGATGAGGGTGCGCACCGGCGGCACCAGCGCCGGCAGCTCGCTGAACTCCCCGACGCCCCAGCGCACCTCGGCGCGCGGCCAGCCGTCCACCGGCGGCTGCGCGGCGGGCGCGGCACCCGGCTCCGAGGTCTGCGGGTCGTCGGGGTCATCGGGGGCGCCGGAGTCGCCGGTCTCGTCGAGGAGGGCGAACAACCCCTCCCGGCGCGGGTCGGTGAGCCAGTCGTGGTTGCCGTCGAGCACGATGACGTCGGGGCGCACCCCGGCGGCGAGCAGCGCGCGCCGCCCGGCGAGCCGCAGCGCCGCCATGATGCCGAACTCGTCGATCTCCCGCGGCGAGGCGTGCCCGACTCCGTACGCGAGCGCCCAGCGCCGCACCGGCGACACGAGTTCCTCGCGGCGCCGGGCCGCCAACAGCTTGGAGTCGCGCAGCCCGACCGGCGCCGAGCGGCACGACTCGTCGACGACGCACACGCCCACGCTCACCGGGCCGGCGAGCGCCCCGCGCCCGACCTCGTCCATGCCGGCGACGAGCCGGTAACCCTGCCGCTGCAGGTCGCGTTCGACGCGCAGCGACGGCTTACGGGAGACGGTCCCGCGCCGGCCGCGGGCCGCGGGCCTGGGGTTCGGCTGCGTCATCGGCGGTGCGCTCTCGGGGAGGGAATGGTGGCGGGACGCTTCGACGGCGCCCCGGGCCTGGGGGCCAGAAGGTCAGGGTGCCACGTCGGCGGCGGCGGTCGTCGCGGCGGCCGGCGCCTTCGGCAGCCGGATCGCGGCCGAGCCGGACGTCGGGGCGACCGCCTCGGGACCTCCCGACGGATCTGCCGCACCGCCCGCCGCGGACGGACGCGACGAGCTCCGCACCGGCTCCGCGGTGGGCGCGGGCACGCCGGCGAAGGTGCCTTCGGGCTCCCCGAGCCAGGTGAGCTTCGACAGCGGCCACACGACCGCGAACGCGCGGCCCACGACCATGTCGATCGGCACCGACCCGTTGGTGCCGTTGTGCTCGGGGGCGTCGTTGTAGCGCGAGTCGCGGGAGTTGCTGCGGTGGTCGCCCATCACCCACACCTTGCCCGCGGGCACCGTGATGTCGAACTCCAGGTCGCTGGGGGTGTCGCCGGGGTAGACGTACGGCTCGGTGACGGGGGTGCCGTTGACGAGCAGGAGGCCGTCGGCGTTGCAGCACTGCACGTGGTCGCCGGGCAGCCCGATGATGCGCTTGATGAGGTGGTTGCCCTCGTCGTTGGGCAGCAACCCGACCCAGGTCAGGGCGGAGTTGATGCGTTCGGCGACCGGGCCCTGCTGCGGTGGCACGGCGTCGGTGAGCCAGCCGCCGGGGTCGGCGAACACGACGATGTCGCCGCGCTTGAGGTCGAACGGACCGGGCGTGAGCTTGGAGACGCTGACGCGGTCGTCGCGCACGAGGGTGTTGTTCATCGAACCCGACGGGATCCAGAACGACTGCACGAACCAGGTTTTGAGGACGAGGGAGAGCACCACCGCGAGCACGACGACGATGACGACCTCTTTGAGGAACATCAGCAGGCTGTGTCCGATGCCGTGGCCACCCTGGGCCTCACGGGAACCCCGGGAATCCCGGGAGTCACGCGACTCTCGGGAGTCGTCCTGATCACGGCGCCGACCGGAGCGATTCTCGTGGGTGCGGGAGCCGGTGTCGGCCTCGGTCCACGCCGGTCCCGGTGCCCGGCCCTGGCCTGGGTCGGTACCCGAAGCGTCGTCGGAGCGCTCCGTCATCTCGTCGTCCTGTCGTCTCGCACGTGCCGCACGCTACCTGTCGGACCTATGGCGACGGGCCAGGCCGCGCCGAATCGGCGGGCCCGGCCCGGTCACGAAGGCGATCCCGCGGACGTCAGCGCTTCTCGCGGATCTTGGCCGCCTTGCCGCGCAGGTTGCGCAGGTAGTACAGCTTGGCGCGGCGCACGTCGCCGCGGGTGACGACCTCGATCTTCTCGACGATCGGGCTGTGCACCGGGAAGGTGCGCTCGACGCCCACGCCGAAGCTCACCTTGCGCACGGTGTAGGTCTCGCCGACGCCGCGGCCGTGGCGGCGGATGACGACGCCCTGGAAGACCTGCACACGGGAGCGGTTGCCCTCGATGACCCGCACGTGCACCTTCAGGGTGTCGCCGGCGCGGAAGTCCGGGATGTCGGAGCGGAGGCTGGCGGCGTCGACCGCGTCGAGCTGGTGCATGACGATTTCGCTTTCTCGCCGGTGCCGCAGGTCAACGACGGATCAGGTGCTGCTGTGGAGTCATCGGCCCGCCGGTCGCATGCGCCGCGGCTCGCGCGGCTGCACTCCCCCTGCGGTAGGGACCGTGTAGTGGCCAGGCCAAGAGTCCATCTTGCCAGACCCCTGCGGTCCGGCGAAAATCGTCCGACTGTCCACGGGCTGGACAGCCGCCGGGAGCCCCGGCCGGGACGACGGGATCGTCGAGTTCGGCTGCCGTGCTTGGCTGCTCGTCACCGGTCCCGGACCCCCGGGGCACGGTCTCGTCAGAGGCAGCTGAGAGTGGACCGGAGGAGATCTGACATTCCACCCCAGCGCAACTAACGTCGCCGCCGGGCTGGGGACCCTCTCGCTCCGCCACCGGCGGTGTGGGACCGACCCGCACCCTGCACGCCCCCTCCTGTCCGCCGCGGGTCGCCACACACGAGGAGCCTCGCGTTTGTCTTCGACCGCAACCGGTCGGCGGGTCGCCGCCCGCTGCGTCTCCGACCGCGATCCGGCTGTACCCGTCTCCCCTGACCCACCGGCTCCGGCCGCACCGGCTCGCGCCGAGCACGCCGCACCGGCCGACGCGGCGAGCGGAGCCGGGACGGCGAAGGGACCGCGGTTGCCGTACCTGGACGCCGCCCGCGGGCTGTGCGTGCTGGCGGTCGTGCTCGTGCACCTCGACTACTTCCACGCGTTCCCGCTCACCGGCGACCCGGCGGGCATGCCGGTGCTCAAGGCCTGGGAGATCCTCAACCTCACGGTGCTGGCGCAGCTGCGCATGCCCCTGCTGCTCCTACTGTCGGGCTGGCTGGCGGCCTCGAAGGTCCGCGCCGGGCTGCGCAGCGGACGCACCCGCTGGGCGATCGTGCGCAACGTGCACCTGGTCGTCGTCTGGACCGTGGTCTACGTCGTCGTCGAACGTCTCGTCGCCCCCGGGCCGCGGGCGGTGGCCACCGCGCACACCGAGTCACTGACCGGGCTGCTGGGCGAGATCGCGCTGCCGACGTTCGGGCCGCTGTGGTTCGTGCACCTCCTGGCGGTCTGCCTCGTCGTGCTGGCGGCGGCGCGGCGACTGCCCCCCGCGCTCGTGCTCATCGCGCTGCTGCTGGTCGGGTGGGCGATCGAACGCGCGACCGGCGACCCCGCCGGGCTCCCGCGCGCCGTCTTCTTCGCGGCCGGCGTCTACCTCGCCCCGCGACTGCCGCACCTCGTGCGCTCGCGGCGCGCGGTCGCGGCGGCGATCCCCGCCACGCTCGGTTTCGGAGCCCTCTACGCGGTGGCGCCCGAGTCGGTCCAGTACCCCCTCGACGTCGCGACGTGCCTGCCGCTGGCGCTGCTCGCGCTGGCCGGGATGGCCTGGGTGACGCGCCGGCCACTCGGGCTGCGGCTGAGCCGGCCGCTGTCGTGGGTGGGCCGCCGCACGCTCGGGGTGTACGTGCTGCACTGGCCGATCGTCGGGATCATCGCCCACGGCCCGCCGCAACGCCGACGACTTCGGCTGGCTCTACCGCGACCCCGCGCTGGCCATCGCCTACCCGCTGGCGCTGACGGCGCTCATCGCCGCCGCCTGCATCGCCCTGGAGGCGGGCCTGAAACGCGCCAGGCTCGGCCTCCTCTTCGAGCCGCCCGCCCGGCTGCGGCGGGCCGTCGACCCGGCGAGCGCCGAGACCGGTCAGTCGCGTCGCGGCAGCCGCGCCACCAGCTCGACCGTCCCGGGATAGGCCGGTTCTCCGCGCGCCGGCCGGAACCCGGCCTTGCGGTACATCCGTTGGTTGCGGGCGCTCGCGGAGCCGGTGACGAGCCGCGCCCGCGTAGCCGCCGGGTCCGCGTTCGCCAGCGCGTGCCGCAGCAGGGCGCGGCCCAGTCCGCGCCCGGTCAGATCGGGGGCGACCATGAGCCGGCCGATCTCCCACTCCCCCCTGCCCTCGAACGCGCCGGCGTCGCCCTCGGCGAGCCGCCCCCGCACCGAGGCCACGAGCCGACCGTCTCCGTCGCGCACGACCCAGGTGTGCCACGCGGAGCCGGCAGCCAGGCTCGCCCGCAGCTCGTCGAGGGTCTCGACCAGCGGCGGGATGTCGTAGTCGGAGTTCGCGCGACCCTCACCGAGCCAGCAGGCGCGCTGCAGCACGAACAGTTCCGGGGCGTCGGCGGCGCTCGCCGCGACGATCGGCAGCTCGGCGTCACCGACGAGCACCGCCGCCGCGGGCAGCAGGTCGGGTCGGCGGGACCGGGTGCGCTCCAGGCTCCGCTCGCGCCGCCAGGCGGCGATCCGGGCGTGATCGCCGGAGAGCAGCGGGGCGGGCACGTCGTGGCCGCGCCACCGGGCGGGCTTGGTGTACACGGGATATTCGAGGAGCCCGTCGGAGTGCGACTCCTCGACGAGCGACTCGGCGTTGCCGACGACCCCGGGCACGAGCCGGCCGATCGCCTCGATCATCGCGAGCACCGCGACCTCGCCGCCGTTGAGCACGTAGTCACCGAGCGAGACGACCTCCACCCGCAGCCCCAGGTCGGTCGCCGCGTACTCGTAGACGCGCTCGTCGATGCCCTCGTAGCGCCCGCACGCGAACGCCAACCACGGCTCGCGGGCCAGGTCGGCCGCGAGCGCCTGCGTGAACGGCCGGCCCGCCGGGCCGGGCACGATGAGCGTCGGCCGCTCCCGCGGGCCGTCGGCTTCGGGTTTCGGTGCGAGCTCCGGTTTCGGCCCGAGCTCCGGCTCCGGTTTCGGCGCGAGGAGGTCTTCGAGCGCGAGCGCCCACGGCTCCGGCCGCATGACCATGCCGGCGCCCCCGCCGTACGGGGTGTCGTCGACGGTGCGATGCCGGTCGAAGGTGTAGTCGCGCAGGTCCTGCACGCGGATGTCGAGCAGCCCGTCGCGGCGGGCCTTACCGATGAGCGAAAGGTCCAGCGGCGCGAGGTACTCGGGAAAGATCGTCAGGACGTCGATGCGCACGGCAGCCGCTCAGGGAAGGTCGAAGAGTCCGTCGGGGGCGTCGACGACGACGAACCGTTCGTCGGCCGGCCCGTCGGCGTGCACCTGCGGCACGATGGCCCGCACGAACGGCACGAGGCCGGTGCGCCCGTCGTCGAGCCGCACCGCCAGGAGGTCCTGCGCGGGCCGCAGCAGCAGGTCGGTCACCGTGCCGATCGCCGCGCCGCCCGGGTCGCGCACCTGCGCGCCGACGAGCTCCTCGGGGTACCAACCCTCGCTCTCGTCGTCATCGTCCGCCGCCTCCGCGGCCTCCGCGGGAACGAACAGCCGTGTGCCCCGCAGGTTCTCCGCCGCCGTGCGGTCGGGCGCCTCCTCGAAGGCGAGCAGCCACGTGCCCTGGTGCACGCGGGCTCCGCGCACGGTCAGCGGCCCGCGGTCGGGCTCGGTGTCGAAGACCGCACCCCGCTCGAACCGTTCGCGCGGGGAGTCGGTGTGCAACTGCACGGTCACCTCGCCGCGCAGGCCGTGCGGCTTACCGATCCGCGCGGCGAGCGGCTGGTCAGCGGCCATGGCCACGGCCTCCTCGGGTCTTGGGTCTGCTCGGGTGTTGGGTCTGCTCGGGTCTTGAGACTGCTCGGGTGTTCGGGGCTGAACGCGCGAGCAGGGGCGCGCCGCGTACTGCGGCACACCCCTGCTCGCCGGGCGTGGGTCGGATCGAGGCGATCCGTCCGGTTGATCAGCGGGCCCGGTCGGTGTCGACGATGTCGACGCGCACGGGTCGGCCGCCGGCGAGGGCGCCGATGACCGTCCGCAGAGCGCTGGCCGTGCGACCGGAGCGGCCGATGACCCGGCCGAGGTCGTCGGGGTGCACGCGCACCTCGAGCACCTCGCCGCGGCGCAGCTCCTTGCGACGCACGACGACATCCTCGTCGTTGTCGACGATGCCCTTCACCAGGTGTTCGAGGGCCTCCTCGAGCATGATCAGGCCTCGGTGGACGGGGCGGACTCCGCCTCGGCGGCCGGCTTGCCGGCCTCGGAGGCATCAGCGGCCGCGGGGGCCTCGGACGCCTCAGGGGCCGCAGATGCCTCGGTCTGCTCGGGCGCCGGCTCCGTCTCGGCCGGCTTGGCGGCCTTCTTGCGGGCGGTCGTGGCGCCGCTCTTCTCGTAGTCGTCGTCGGCCTTGCCGGCGGCGGCCATGGCGGCCTCGTAGAGGTCCTTCTTGGTGGGCTTCTCGGGCTGCGGCTTGAGGGTGCCCTCGGCGCCCGCCTCACCCTTGTGCTTCTGCCAGTCGCCGGTCACCTTGAGCAGGGCGAGAACCTGCTCGGTGGGCTGGGCACCGACACCGAGCCAGTACTGCGCGCGCTCGGAGTCGATCTCGATGACCGAGGGCTCGCGGGTCGGGTGGTAGAGCCCGATCTCCTCGATGGCCCGGCCATCGCGCTTGGTGCGCGAGTCCATGACGACGACACGGTAGAACGGGCTGCGGATCGCACCCATTCGCTTCAGACGAATCTTGACGGCCACGTGGGTCGTATCTCCTGTTTCTTGTTCGTGAGGCACGGCGAGACCACGGTGGGGAACACACGTGGGGAACCGCGACTCGGTGTGTAGGCGCCCGCCGCCGAACGAGAGGGTGCCGGCGCGAGCGGGTACTCGACCCATTGTGCCAGACCCCGCGTACCGCCCTCGCCACGCCGCGGTCAGCGCCCGGGGATTCGCCATATCGACGATCGCGCCGAACCCCGCAATCGCATCACCGCAGGTCAGCGCCCTTCACCCCGTCACGGAAGCCGATCCCGATAGTCGATTCGGCGAATCCCCCGGCACGATCCCCCCTCGACATGCCCGAAGAGATCCCGAAGAGACCCGAAGAGACCCGAAGAGATCCCGTAAAGACAGGATGAGACAGGGCGGGTCGCCGGTGAATCCCCTGGCGAGACCGGGATCAGCCGTCGTCGACGCCCGCGGCGGCGCGGGCCCGCAAGGCCGCGGCGACGATGGCACCGGCGTCGGGCAGGTCGGCGCAGCGCTCGAACACCGCGCCGACGATCTCGGCCTGCTCCAGTTCCGCGACCAGTTCGTCCCCGGTGCGGCAGGTGAGCACGACGGCCCCGCTGACCGCATCGAACAGGGATCGCCGCAGGTGGGCGAGCCCGTCGGGGCCGAAGTCGCGGTCACGCAGCACGGGCACGGCGAGCTCGATGGCCGCCGCGTGGGCGAGCTGCACGGCCGCCGGGGAGTCGACGTCGCCCGGCCCCGGCACGAGGAGCACGAGCACCGGACGGGCCAGCACCCGCGGCGCGAAGCCCGGCGCCGGCCATTGCTCACGCGTCACGCCGTAGGTGATGTGGTCGCGCCACGCATCGCGGCCGGCGGCGTCGGCGAGCCACAGGTACGCGGGCCAGTCGCCGCGCGGCCGAAACCCCAGCCGCCGCAACAGTCCCGCGCTGCGGGTGTTGCCGGGTTGGGTGCTCGCGTCGACCCGATGCAGACCCAGGCCCTCGGGCTCCGGCGTGAGGGCGACGTCGACGACGAGTCGCAGCCCCTGCGCGAACAACCCCGAGCCGGCGTACGGGTCGTAGGAGTCGTAGCCGAGGGACGCCGCCATCGCCCGCCCCCGCGCGATGTTCGTCACGTTGATCTTGCCGACGATGTCGTGCTCGCCGACCGGCTCCAGCGCCCGGATGAGAAAGGTGCGGTGCGTCGGCCCCTGCATGCGCAGGTGGTAGACGAGGTCCGAGGGGTTGACCGGATTCCACGGCCGGAGCCGGTCCGCCGACGCGAGCACCGCCCGCCGGTAGGGCGCGATGTCGGCGTCGGTGACGACATGCACGCGCACGCCGTCGCCCGAGCGCGACCAGCGATGCTCCGGTCCACCGGGAGCCTGCGGGTCGCCGGGGGCCGTCGGCGTCGCGCCCATCGGCCCCGGCGAGATCGGCGACCCCGGTGAGCCCGGCGACCCCGACGACCCCGACGAACCCGGCGAACCCGGTGAACCCAGGGGCGCGGGCGGAACGGCTCCGGACGGCGCCGCGGGCGGCGGCCGGCGCCCGCCTCCGAACCGTCGGCCGCGGCGGCGCCGGGGCTCAGGCGACGACACGGCCGCGCAGCACGATCCGCCGGGGTGAGGCGAGCACGCCGACGTCGGCGCGCGGGTCGGTGTCGTAGACGACGAGGTCGGCGTCCTCGCCTTCGTCGAGCCCTGGTCGGCCCAGCCAGGCCCGCGCGCCCCAGGTCGCGGCGCCGAGCGCCTCGATGGGAGACAGCCCGGCGGCGACGAGCTCGGCCACCTCGCGCGCGACGAGCCCGTGCGGCAGCTGCCCGCCGGCGTCGGTGCCCGCGAAGATCGGCACCCCCGCCTCGTGCGCGGCGCCGATCGTCTCGTACCGCCGCTCCCACAGGTCCACCATGTGGTCGGCGTAGGTGGGGAACTTCGCGCGCCCGGCGTCGGCGAACTTCGGGAAGTTCGCGATGTTCACCAGGGTCGGCACGATCGCGATGCCCTGCCGCGCGAACGCCTCGACGCTGTCCGGAGTCAGCCCGGTCGCGTGCTCGATGCAGTCGGTGCCCGCGGCGGCGAAGTCGTGCAGCGACTGCTCCCCAAAGCAGTGCGCGGTCACCCGCGCGCCCTCCTCGTGCGCGGCGGCGATCGCCGCGGTCAACGCCTCGACCGGCCAGCACGGCCGCAGGTCGCCGGAGTCGCGGTCGATCCAGTCTCCGACGAGCTTGACCCAGCCGTCTCCCCGTCGGGCCTGCACCCGCACCGTCGTCACGAGCTCATCGGGCTCGATCTCCTCGCCGACGTTCGGGATGTAGCGGCGCTGGCGGGCGATGTGCCGGCCCGCGCGGACGATCTTCGGCAGCTCCTCGTGCTCGTCGACGAAGCGCGTGTCGAGCGGCGAACCGCAGTCGCGGATCAGCAGGGCGCCGGCGTCGCGGTCGGTGCTCGCCTGTTCGATCGCGGTCTCGCGGTCGACGGCGCCGTGGGCGTCGAGGCCGACGTGGCAGTGCGCGTCGACGAGCCCGGGCAGCACGTAGCCGGAGACCGACTCGACCTCACCGGCTCCGAAGTGCACCGGGCGTTCGAACGTCAACCGTCCGCCGACGACCCAGGCCTCGTCGCGTTCCTCCTGCGGACCGACGAGGATCGTCCCCCGCACGTGCAGCACGGCGCTCATGGGCTCCACCGTATGGCAGAGCTCCGGCGCGGGCCCGGCTGAGCGGGTCCGGCGTGCGCGGCCGGAGGTCACGACTTCGACACGGCGGGCTCACGCGCGCGCCGCCGCCTCGTGTGAGACCGAGTTGACGACCGCGCAACATCGCCGAAATCGGCTGTCAGCAGGCCGTTCTTACCGTCGAAGAGGACGCTCACCACCCGGGTGGGCCCTGGCACGAAGGATCCACCGTGGCTTCGAGTTCCTCCTCGCACGCGGAGGTGGGGTCGGCCGGCGAGACCGTCGCCGGCACCGCCGCCCCGCAGCCGCGCGTCGCGCTGGCCCACCGCTCCGGGCACTGGCTCGTCCACTGGGACCCGGAGGACCCGGGCCAGTGGGCCGCCGGCGGCAGGACGATCGCGCGCCGCAACCTGTCGATTTCGGTCTTCGCCGAGTTCCTCGGCTTCGCCGTCTGGGCGCTGTGGAGCATCGTCGTGCCGCAGCTGAACTCGGCCGGCTTCTCGCTGTCCGTCGACCAGATGTTCTGGCTCGTCTCAGTGCCCAGCCTCGTCGGCGCCACCCTGCGGCTGCCGTACACGTTCGCGGTGCCGATGTTCGGCGGCCGCAACTGGACCGTCGTCTCCGCGCTGCTCCTGCTCATCCCGACGCTCGCGCTCGTGTGGGTCGTGCAGAACCCGCAGACCCCGTTCGGCGTCATGCTCTTCGTCGCCGCGCTCGCCGGCTTCGGCGGCGGCAACTTCGCCAGCTCGATGGCGAACATCTCGTTCTTCTACCCGGAGGCGGAGAAGGGCAAGGCCCTCGGCCTGAACGCCGCGGGCGGCAACATCGGCACGGCCGCGGTGCAGTTCGCCGTGCCGCTGGTCATCGTCACCAGCGCGGGCCTGGCTTTGGAGCGCGCCGGCCTCATCTTCGTCCCGCTCGTGCTGCTGGCCGCCTGGCTGGCCTGGACGAAGATGGACAACATCGAGGGCACCACCTCCGACCTGCGCAGCTTCGCGCGGGCCGCGCGGGACCGGCACACCTGGATCATCTCGTTCATCTACATCGGCACGTTCGGTTCGTTCATCGGCTTCTCGGGTGCGTTCCCGACGCTGCTGAAGAGCCAGTTCCCGGAGATGTCGCTGTCGATCGCGTTCATGGGCGCGCTCGTCGGATCGCTGTCGCGCCCGATGGGCGGCACGATGGCCGACCGCTTCGGCGGGGCGCGCATCACGATCGTCGCGTTCGCGGCGATGGCCCTCGGCACGGTCGGCGCGATCCTCGGGCTGCGCTCGCACAGCTTCGCGCTGTTCTTCGTCTCGTTCCTGTGGCTGTTCGTGTTCACCGGCATCGGCAACGGCTCGGTGTATCGGATGATCCCGGCGGTCTTCCGCGAGAACGCCGCCGGCACCGACCCCGGTTCGCTGCTGCGGGCCAAGAAGGCCGCGGCGGGCTGCATCGGCATCGCCGGCGCGGTCGGCGCCCTCGGCGGCTTCCTCATCCCGCGCGGGTTCGCGCTGAGCAACTCCCTCACCGGCTCGCTGCAGGCCGCGCTGTGGGTGTTCATCGCCGCCTACGCGCTCATGGCGGCAACGACGTTCTCGGTCTACCTCTCCGGCCGCGACCGCGAGGCCGTGCGCATCTGAGCCCGCCACCGTTCGGACTATCACCGGCCTTCGGCGCTCCCGAGCCCCGAACCCGTGACCTGCGGTTTTATGCTGGGACCGCGGTGAGGGGTGGCTGCGGTGATAGTCCGAACGGTGGCTCTCCTCGTTCCCCCGCCGACTGGAGGACAGCCGTGACCCACCCGACGACCGATTCGTCCCACCCGACCGACCCGATCGACACCCACTGCCCGTACTGCTCGCTGCAGTGCGGCATGTCGCTCGCTCCCGCGCCGGGGGCGGCGCCGGCCGGGGCCACTCGGTTGCCGGTGGAGGTGGCGCCGCGCGACTTCCCGACCAACGGGGGCGGCCTGTGCGCCAAGGGCTGGACGAGCGCCTCGGTGCTCGACGCCCCCGACCGGCTGACGACGCCCCTGCTGCGCGGCGACGACGGCGCCCTGCACCCGGCCACGTGGGAGGCGGCGTTCGACACGATCGTCGCCGGCGTGCACCGGGCCTGGGCGGCCGGCGGCCGCGAGGCGGTCGGGGTCTTCGGCGGCGGCGGCCTGACCAACGAGAAGGCCTACACCCTCGGCAAATTCGCGCGGGTCGCGCTGCGCACGCCGTTCATCGACTACAACGGCCGGTTCTGCATGAGCAGCGCCGCGGCCGCCGGTAACAGGGCGTTCGGGCTCGACCGCGGGCTGCCGTTCCCGCTGACCGACCTGGGCGGGGCCGACGCGATCCTGCTCGTCGGCAGCAACGTCGCCGAGACGATGCCGCCGGCGGTGCGGCACCTGTCCGGGGCGCGCGAGCGCGGCGGCCTGGTCGTCGTCGACCCCCGCCGCACCCCCACCGCGTCGCTGACCGACGACGGCGGCGGCCTGCACCTGGCCCCGCTGCCCGGCACCGACCTGCAGCTGCTCCTCGGACTCACCCACATCGTCTTCGCCGAGGGCCTGGTCGACGACGCCTACCTCGACACCCGCGTCTCCGGCGTCGAGGACGTGCGCCGCGAGGTGAGCCAGTGGTGGCCCGAGCGCGTCGAGCGGGAGACGGGGGTGCCGGCCGAACGCGTCCGCCTCGCCGCCCGCCTGCTCGCCGCCGCCTCCCCGCGGCACGGCGGCGCCGGCGCCTACGTGCTCACCGGGCGCGGGGCCGAGCAGCACGCGCACGGCACCGACACCGTCTCCGCGGCGATCGGGCTGGCGCTGGCGCTCGGGCTGCCCGGGGTCACCGGCTCCGGATACGGGTGCCTGACCGGGCAGGGCAACGGGCAGGGCGGGCGCGAGCACGGGCAGAAGGCCGACCAGCTGCCCGGCTACCGCTCGATCGCCGACCCCGCGGCCCGCGCGCACGTCGCCGCGGTGTGGGGCGTGGACCCCGACTCGATCCCCGGGCCCGGGGTGCCGGCGATGGCGCTCTTCGAAAAGGTCGGGGCTCCGGTCGAATCCGGCGGCATCCGAGCACTGTTCGTGCACGGGGCGAACCCGGTGGTCTCGGCGCCCGACGCCGGGGCGCTGGAGGCGCGGCTGCGCCGGCTCGACCTGCTCGTCGTCGCCGACCTCGTGCCGAGCGAGACCGCGCAGCTGGCCGACGTCGTGCTGCCGATCACGCAGTGGGCCGAGGAGACCGGCACGATGACCTCCGTCGAGGGCCGGATCCTCGCGCGCCGCAAGGCGGTCGAGCCACCGGGGTTGGTGCGCGACGAGCTGTGGGTGTGGCGGGAACTGGCGGCCCGGCTCGGCTCGCCGGTGCCCTTCGCCGACGACCCGGCGCAGGTGCTCGCCGAGCTGGCCCGGGCCAGCGCCGGCGGCATCGCCGACTACGGCGGGGTCACCCTGGGCCGGGCCGCCGAGGAGGCGCTCTACTGGCCCTGCCCGAGCACCGACCACCCCGGCACCCCAAGGGTTTTCCTCGACCGCTTCGCGACCCCCGACGGCCGGGCCCGGATGCTGCCGGTGCGGGCGACCGCAGTGGCCGACGACCTGCACCGCGAGGCGCCGCTGTACCTGGTGACCGGGCGGGTGCTCGAGCACTACCAGTCCGGCGCGCAGACCCGCCGGGTGCGCCGGCTCGCGGCGGCGCAGAGCCGCGCGACGATCACCCTGCACCCGCTGACCGCCGCCCGCCTCGACATCGAGGAGGGCACGCCGGTGCGGCTGACGACGGCCCGCGGGGTGGCGGTCGCGACGGCGATCCTGTCGGCCTCCATCCGGCCCGACGTCGTCTTCATGCCGTTCCACTTCGCGGGCCGCCAACGCGTCAACCTGCTGACCAATCCCGCGACCGACCCGATCAGCGGGATGCCCGAGTTCAAGGTGTGCGCCGTCGACGTCGCCTCCGCCGACACCCCCGCGGCGCGGCTCGCGCTGCTCGGCGAAGGAGTTCCCTCGTGACCG
>JBDIAM010000026.1:0-18869 GCA_039812445.1 Piscicoccus intestinalis
CGAGCCCGAGACGTAACGCCACCTACCTCGCCCCGGCACGCGCCGTTGTCGCCCAGGTCGTCGGTCACGGGCCCCTCGGCTCGGGTCGTGTCTCGGGGCGAGACGAAGTTGGCTTACATACTCGATCCGCCACTTGACGCGCTCACACGAAAGCGCTGGTCACAGCTTCGGCCCCGGCATGAGCCGGAGGGCGCCGTCGAGTGTGTAAGCCAGGTTCGTCTCCGGCGACGAGGGCGACTGGCCCCGACCGGTCTCGACGTGAACGATGACCGGCCGGGGCCGGCGCCGAGGCCGGGGCCCCGGCTCGGCCCGACCCGGCCCCGCCCGCTCGGCTCAGCCGGAGTGCGCGGCCTCGCGGTCGTATGCGGCGCGCTTGCGATCCTCGACGTCCTGCATCTTGTTGCGGGTCCACGGCACAAGCGCGAACAGGATGCCGGAGATGACGATCGTGATACCGCCGACGACCAGGTAGTACGTGCTGTCGGGCAGGTCGGCCATGAGCTTGATGCTCTGGGCGCCGACGGCCTGGCCCGCCGAGGAGGCGAGGAACCACAGGGCCATCGCCTGGCTCGCGAACGCGCGCGGAGCGAGCAGTGTCGTGGCGGCCAGCCCGACCGGCGACAGGCACAGCTCGGCGACCGTCTGCACGACGAACACGAGGCCGAGCACGTAGAACGGGGCCCGGTTCGCCCCTCCGGAGACGGGGTAGGCCGCGAACGCCGCGCTCATCATCAGCGCGCTGAGCCCGATGACGAGCACCGCGAGCGCGAACTTGAACGCGGTGGACGGGAACCGCCCCGCCCGCCGGGTCCACAGCAGGCCGAACAGCGGCGCGAGCACGATGATCGCGATCGGGTTGATCGACTGGTACCACTCGGGCAGGATCCAGCCGCGCAGGTCGGTGTTCTGCTCGGCGAAGGTCGCCATCTTGCCGGCGGCCTGCTCGAAGATCATGAAGAACATCGCCGCGCCGATCCACAGCGGGATGTACGCCGTCAGGTGCGAGCGCTCCTGGTCGCTGACCTTCTCGCTCTTGAACATCACCGTGAAGTAGATGATCGGCGTGATGATGCAGACGATCGAGATGGCGTCGACGGCCGCGCTGACCGGCGACGAGTTCCACGTCGTGGCGAGCCAGAGCACCGCCACGAACGCGACGATCGCCGCGACCGCGCCGAGCGCCAGCCGGGTGCGCTCGTGCGGCGCCAGCGGGTTCGGCACGTCGTCACCGGCTCCGCGCAGATGCTTGCGGCCGAGCACGAACGTGATCAGCGCCAGGCCCATTCCGACCGCGGCCGCGGCGAAGCCCGCGTGGTAGCCCCACTGCGCCCGCAGAAACGAGACGACGAACGGCGAGAAGAACGCGCCGATGTTGATCGACATGTAGAAGATCTGGAAGCCGCCGTCGCGGCGCGGGTCGTCCTCGTCGTACAGGCTCCCGACGATCGCGGAGATGTTCGGCTTGAGCAGGCCGGTGCCGAGCGCGACGAGCGCGATGCCGAGCCAGCTGAAGAAGGCGCCGGGAACCGCGAGGCTGATGTGCCCGGCCATGATGATGACGCCGCCGTAGAGCACCGAGCGCCGGGCGCCGATGATCCGGTCGGCGGCCAGCCCGCCGATGATCGAGAGCAGGTAGACGCTCGCGCCGTAGACGGCGACGACCGATTGCGCCGTCTCCTGCTGGATGCCGAGGCCGCCGTTGCGGATCTCGTCGTAGAGGTAGTAGACGAGGATCGCGCGCATGCCGTAGTAGGAGAACCGCTCCCACATCTCGACGAAGAACAGGTTCGACAACCCGATGGGGTGACCGAAGAAGCCACGGTCGGTGCGGGAGTCGATGTGGGCGGGGGTCGCGGCGGATCGCGCCGGGTCGGTTGTCATACGGGCTCCAGTGGCAGGAGGGGTCGGGTGGGGTGTCCACCCGAGGCCGTCCGGTGACGACAGTGCGCGAGGTTACTCCCCGGAATGGGAATATTCGCGCGTCTTTCGTCACATATTTACCGCGCCCGCCACCGGCCGGGATCCGGAGGCGGCGCGGAGCGATGCGCGTCGGAGTCGGTCAGGGGCCGCGCCGAGGCCCGCAGCCGCGCCAGCCTGCCGGGCGCCATCACGCCGCTCGGCGCGCTGACCCGCCGCAGGCGTCGCCCCAGCTCATCGGCGTCGAGGGCCCGCCCGGAGGCGGCCAGCACGCTGTTGCCGAAGCGGCGCCCCTTGAGCACGTCGTGGGTCGCGACGAGCAGCTGGTGCGTCAGGCCGCAGGCGTGGGCGGAGGCGGCGACGCGCGCGACATAGCCGCGGCCCGGCTCGTCGGCGAGGTTGCCCAGCCACAGGCCGCCGGGGCGCAGCACCCGGGCGGCCTCGACGAACGCCTCGAGGGTGGTGAGGTCGGCCGGCACCCGGCCGTCGGCGAAGGCGTCGAGCACGACGACGTCGGCGGAGGCCGACCGCAGCCCGGCGACGCCCGCTCGACCCGGCAGGGGGCGCACCCGGATCCGGTGCCCGCGCGGCAGCGGCAGCTCCCGGCGCACCCGGTCGGTGAGGCCCTCGTCGGGCTCGAGCACGATCTGCGGCGAGCCGGGGCGGGTGTGCTGCACGTACCGCGGCACGGTCAGCCCCGCGCCGCCGACGTGCGTGATCGCCAGCCGCGCCGGCACCGCCTCCGGCAGCGCGTCGAGGCACGCCGCGAGGTGCTGGACGTACTCGAACGCGAGCAACTCAGGGTCGCGGGGGTCGACGTAGGACTGCGGGTGCCCGTCGACGAGCACGGTCACGCCGCCCGCGTCGTCGGCGGCGAATTCCAGCCGATACGACGGCGTGTCGTCTTCTTCGTTAGCCGATCCGCGCACGTGCCCCCTCCCCGCAGTACGTTGAGTCGCCGCAATCCGTCGGTCCGTTCCGAACCCGAGGTCACGATGAGCAACGACCGCAGCATTTTTCGCACGAAGTCGATCGAGGAGTCGATCGCCGAAACCCAGGAGTCCGAGTATCAGCTGAAGAAGCGACTCAGCGCACTCGACCTCACCGTGTTCGGAGTCGGTGTCGTCATCGGCGCCGGCATCTTCACCGTGGCGGGCCGCGCCGCCGCCTCCCTCGCCGGGCCCTCGGTCGTCATCAGTTTCGTGCTCGCGGCCGTGACGTGCGGCCTCGCCGCGCTGTGCTACGCCGAGTTCGCGTCGACCGTGCCCGTCTCCGGCTCCGCGTACACGTTCTCCTACGCCACCCTCGGTGAATTCGTCGCCTGGATCATCGGCTGGGACCTGCTGCTCGAACTCCTGCTCGGCTCGGCCGTCGTGGCCCAGGGCTGGTCGGCCTACCTGTCGACGTTCCTCGGGCAACTCGGCGTCGAACTGCCGGCGGCGATCTCCTCGGGCTCGCGCTTCGACCTGCCCGCCCTGCTGCTCGTCGCGGTGCTGACGGCGCTCGTCGCCATGGGCATCAAGGAGTCGATGCGGGTCAACCTGGTGCTCGTCGCCATCAAGGTCTTCATCGTGCTGTTCGTCATCGTCGCCGGCATCGGCTTCATCAACACCGCGAACTACTCGCCGTTCATCCCGCCCACGCAGCCGGCCGAGCAGGCCACCACCGGCATCTGGCACGCCCCGCTGCTGCAGACGCTGTTCGGCTTCCAGCCCAGCACGTTCGGCGTCATGGGCATCTTCGCCGCCGCCTCGCTCGTGTTCTTCGCCTACATCGGCTTCGACGTCGTCGCAACGACCGCCGAGGAGGCCCGCAACCCCCAGCGCGACCTGCCGATCGGCATCATCGGCTCGCTCGTCATCTGCACGATCCTCTACGTCGCGGTCAGCCTCGTCATCACGGGCATGCAGCCGCACGACCAGATCGCGCCGTCGGCCTCGCTGGCGAAGGCCTTCGAGGCGGTGGGCCGAGGCGGTTACGCGGTGCTCATCTCCGCGGGCGCCGTCGCGGGCCTGACGACCGTCGTCATGACGCTCATCATCGGCGCCACCCGCGTCGTGTTCGCGATGTGCCGCGACTGGCTGCTGCCCGCCTCCTGGGGCACGACGCACCCGCGCACCGGCACGCCGGTGAAGATCACGGTGGCCCTCGGCACCCTCGTCGCCCTCGTCGCGTCGCTGACCCCCGTCGGCATGCTCGAGGAGATGGTCAACATCGGCACGCTGACCGCGTTCACGCTCGTGTCGATCGCCGTGCCGATCCTGCGCCGGCGGCGCCCCGACCTGCAGCGCTCGTTCAAGGTGCCGTTCAGCCCGTTCGTGCCCTACCTCGCCGCGGCGTGCTGCATGTACCTCGCACTCACCCTGCCGCTGGACACGTGGGTGCGCTTCGGCGTGTGGCTGGCCCTCGGCCTCGTCATCTACTTCACCTACTCGCGCAAGCGTTCCCGCCTGGCCCGCGGCGTCAGCGACGTGCCCGCGCCCGACTACTCCCACCGCGGCCCGCACACCGGCGGCGGGGACTCGCCCGTGCACGAGTGAGCCGGAGACCGGCGGCTGGCCGCTGCGCGGTTCGGGCAACCAGGTGCCCGAACCGCGCAGCGAGCGACATTGTCGACCGTCTCAGGTCAGCGGGTTGACCCAGACGACTCCAGGAAAGCGCCCAAAGTCACCGTCGTTGGAATGCACCGTGCCGCCGGCTTCGATGGCGTACGCGGCGAGTTGCGCGTCCGTCGTGAGGTTCGCGCCCGTGCCTACCTCCGCCAGCAGGCCCAAGGCGATGCTTACGTGCTGTGGGCCGGGCGCGAGAAACCGCACCTGCTCGCGCTCCAGCCACTCGTTGACGTACGTGGCCGCCTCGGTGAGGGTCAGCGGGTTCTCGTGCACCCGCGAACTGGTGCCCAACCGCACGAAGCCGAAGACCGCGGGCGCCGTCAGGCCCACGGTCTCAAGCCCGTTCAGCGCGTCGCCCAGCCACTCAGCCGCCCGATCGTGCTGTGGATAGCCGTCGAACACCGCATAGACGAGCAGGTTGACATCCGGGATGATCACGCCCGGGGCCCCACCGCGGCGTCCGTGTCCAGCTCGTCCGCGAGGCGGTTGAGCGCCGTGAGGTCGACGCCGGCCCGCACGGCGGAATGATGCGGCCGCACCCTGTAGGGAGGCTGGCGTGGCGCGGGCTCGACCAGGCCCCGACGCAGTGCTTCGTTGACGACCTGCTTCATCGTCTTGCGCTCCCGATGCTGCGCGTCGACGACCAGACGGGCCACGTCGTCATCGAGGGTCAGAGTCGTTCGCATGTGATGACTCTAACATCGGGTGTCTAGGCATCATGATGCCTAGACACCCGATGCAGGGGCTCCCGAACGGCTGGCGCGTTCTACGCGCTCAGGCGAAGCGGCGGCCGGTCAGCGACTCGTAGGCCGCGACGTAGGTGTCGCGGGTGGCCTCGACGATGTGCTGCGGCAGCGCGGGCGGAGGCTGATCGCCGCGGCGGTCCCAGCCCGACTCCGGCGAGGTGAGCCAGTCGCGCACGAACTGCTTGTCGTACGAGCGCTGCACGCGCCCCTCGACCCAGTCGGCGGCCGGCCAGAACCGGCTCGAGTCGGGGGTGAGCACCTCGTCGGCGAGCACGAGCGAGCCGTCGGGCTCGATGCCGAACTCGACCTTGGTGTCGGCGATGAGGATGCCGCGCTCGGTGGCGATCTCGTTGCCGCGCGCGAGGATCGCGGTCGTCAGTTCCCGCAGCGCGGAGGCGGTGCGCTCGCCGACCTGCGCGACCACCTGCGCGTAGGTGATCGGCTCGTCGTGGCTGCCCAGCGGCGCCTTCGTCGTCGGCGTGAAGATCGGCTCGGGCAGCTTGGACGCCTCCACGAGGCCGTCCGGCAGGGCCACCCCGCACACTGAGCCGCGCTCGACGTACTCCGCGAGCCCGCCGCCGGTGAGGTAGGCGCGGCCGATGGCCTCGACCGGCACCATCTCCAGGCGGCGCACGAGCACGGCGCGGCCGGCGACCGCCTCCGGCACGTCGGTGGAGACGACGTGGTTGGGCACGAGGTCGGCGAGCCGCTCGAACCACCACAGCGACAGCTGCGTGAGGATCGCGCCCTTGTCGGGGATCTCGCTGTCGAGCACCCAGTCGTAGGCCGAGATGCGGTCGGAGGCGACGAGCAGCAGCCGCGTGGGGTCGGCGGCGCCGGTCGCGGGGTCGATCGGCGCGTAGAGGTCGCGCACCTTGCCGGAGTAGACGTGTTCGTAGCCGGGCAGGGTCACGGCGGTCTCCTCGGTCATGCCGCTCACCGCGCCGGCACGTGCACGTCACCCCGGGCGGCGCGCAGGGCGATGTCGGTGCGGTACTGGCCGCCGCGCAACTCGATGACGTCGAGTGCCGCGTAGGCGCGCTCACGGGCCTCGTCGAGATCGTCGCCGGGGGCGACGACGGTGAGCACCCGTCCACCGTGCGAGAGCAGGTCGCCGCCACCGTCGCGGCTGGTGCCGGCGTGCAGCACGTACGCCGGGGCGGGCACGTGCTCGGTGCCGGTGATCGCGTCGCCGCGACGCGGCCCCTGCGGGTAGCCGTTCGCGGCGAGCACCACCGTGACGCTCGCGTGCCGATGCCAGCCCGGGTCGCCGACCGACTCGAGCGTGCCGGTCGCGGCGGCCATGAGCAGCGCCCCGAGCGGGCTGCGCAGCCGGTCGAGCACCACCTGGGTCTCGGGGTCGCCGAAGCGGGCGTTGAACTCGACGACCCGCAGGCCCCGGGAGGTCAGCGCCAGCCCCACGTAGAGCACGCCGGCGAACGGGGTGCCGCGGTGGGCCATCTCGCGCACCGTCGGCTCCGCGATCCGGGCGACGACGTCCTGCGCGAGCCCGTCCGGGATCCACGGCAGCGGCGAGTACGCGCCCATGCCACCGGTGTTCGGGCCCTCGTCGCCGTCGAGCAGCCGCTTGAAGTCCTGCGCGGGCGCGAGCGGCACGACGGTCTGGCCGTCGGTGATGCAGAACAGCGAGATCTCGGGCCCGTCGAGGAACTCCTCGATGACGACCTGCGGGGCCGGCTCGCCCGGGGAGACCGACCGCTCCAGGCACTGCGCCGCGTGCGCCAACGCCTGGGCGCGGTTGTCGGTGACGACGACGCCCTTGCCGGCGGCCAGCCCGTCGTCCTTGACGACGTACGGCGGCCCGAACGCGTCGAGCCCGTCCATGACCTCCTCGAGGGTGGCGCACACGTGCGAACGGGCGGTCGGCACGTCGGCGGCGGCCATGACCTCCTTGGCGAACGCCTTGCTGCCCTCGAGCCGGGCCGCCTCCCGCGACGGCCCGAAGCAGGCGATGCCGGCGGCGCGCACCGCGTCGGCGACCCCCGCGACGAGCGGCGCCTCCGGGCCGATGACGACCAGGTCGACCCCGAGTCGTCCCGCGAGCGCCGCGACCGCTGCGCCGTCCTCGATGCCCTCGGCCAGCTCGTGGCACTGCGCCTGCGCCGCGATGCCGGGATTGCCAGGCACCGCGTGGATCTGGGCGACGTCCGGGTCGCGCCCCAGCGCGACGACGATGGCGTGCTCGCGGGCACCGGATCCGACGACGAGGACCTTCACGCGCCCCACCCTATTGGCCGGGACCCCCGGACACGCGAAGCCCCCGGGAGACAGGGGGGACCCTCCCGGGGGCGACGCCTTCCGCGCCGGAAGTGCACAGGGGGACCGATACTCCCGACGCAGGCGCTGCCTCGCGCGATGGGACCACGCGCGAGCAGCTGGTGCACACAATGGCAAACCACACCCCCCGAGGTAAAGAGGGGCGGGCAGGTTGTGGCGGGTTGCACTGTCACCAGGGCTCCCGCGACGGCGGCGCCGGCGGCGCCGCTGGCTCGTCGGCGGCCGGTGGGTGGGTCTACCCGGCCATGGTGCCGCACCGGACCGGAGCCGGGGGCTCCGCGCAGAATTCGTCAGACAAGTGAATATTCACTCGCGTACCCGGCCTGCTCACCGGTGCTGCGCGAACCTTCGCCCACTGCTTGTGGTGTCGCCGAGTTCGCTACTGTGCCGGGCGAGTACATCGATCCGGGCCGCGAATTGGTCCACCGAGGAGGTTGACGTGACCAGGCCCGCACCGAGCGTCGATCCGGGCCTGCTCAGTCTGCCGCTGTCCGCCGCGCTGCCGCCCGGGACGACCACCGAGGTGTACCTGCTCGCCGTGCGTCACCCCGGCATCACCGAGGGTGAGCTCGCGGAGTTCGGCTTCGAGGCCGACACGGTCTCCGCGGCGACGGCCGAGCTGCAGGATCTCGGCCTGTTGCGCAGCACCGGTGCCGCGCAGTGGGAGGCGCTGCCGCCGGACATCACGTTGACCGCGCTGGCGGGTCAGCTCGAGACCCGGGCGGCGACGACCCGCGCGATCTCGGCCGAGCTGGCCCGCGTCTACCGCAACGCGCGGCAGAGCTCCGCGGAGGGCGGCGAGGGCATCGTCGTGCTCAACAACCTGCAGGAGCTGTACGACGCCTCCGAGCACGTCGTCTCCTCGGCCGAGCAGGAGGTCGTCTGCTTCCGGGAGGATTCGCCGCTCACCGCGCACCTGTTCGGGCGCGACCCCGCCTCCCACCGCGGCCGGTGGACGAACAGCCAGGGCCGGCCGCTGCGGATGCGCGCCACGTACGACGCCTCCGTGCTCGACCTGCCCCGCGCCACCGACATCCTCACCGAGCGACGCCGCTCCGGGGAGGACTGTCGGTTCGCCCGCGGCCTCGCGTTCTCGGTCGTCGTCGCGGACACCACCGCCGCGATCGTCGACCTCACCTCCTACGACAGCTCCGGGCAGGGCTGTCTGCTCGTGCACGACCGCCGGTTCGTGCTGGCCCTGTCGGGCCTGGCCGAGAGCGTGTGGCGGCTGGCCACCCCGATGGTCGACGACGGCGCCCTCAACCGGCAGACCCACCTCATCCTCAGCCTGCTCGCCGCCGGCGCGACCGACGCGACGATCGCCGCCCGCGTCGGCATCAGCCAGCGCACCGTCGAACGCAAGGTCCGCAGCCTCATGGAGCAACTCGGCGCCGTCACCCGGTTCCAGGCCGGCGTGCAGGCCGTGCAGCGCGGCTGGCTCTGACTCCGGCTCCGGGGCTGGGGCTGGGCTCCGGCGGCTGTCCGGCGGCCGAGCGCGTCCACCGAGTGAGACCGGGCACCGCGGGGCCCGCTCGCCCGCGACTCGTCGGGCACCGCGGGGCCCGGTCGCCCGCGACTCGTCGGGCGCCGCGGTCGACGGGGTGCACCTATCGACCGGCACCGGCTCCGGGTGCGTAAACTTGGACCTTCCCCTGTGACGGGCGCCGCGCGCCCACACGCGGGGAGGCGGTGTCGACCCGGCCACGGACGCCCGGCGCGCGGGCGGCCACGGACGCGCAGGACACCCCACCACCCGAGCACCGACGAGCGACGCGACGACGACAGGGCAGATGCGCGATTCGAGCGAAGCAGTGACGAGCAGGCACCACGGTCACCCCGGCGACCCCGACGCGCCCGACGAACCCGGCTCCGGCACCGACATGGAGGCGGTGCTGGCCCGGGAGTTGGCGGCCGAGCAGGCGCACGTCGACCGGGTGTACGCGGAGCTCGACAAGGCGCGGGTGCGGGCGGCGCTCATCGAGGCCGACGGACTGTCGCGGGGGCGCACCGACCGCACCGGCGACGTGCGCGACGAGGAGATCACCGGCCTCTTCGAACGCGACGCGCTCGTCTACACGGCGGGCCGGCGCCAGAGCACGCTCGACCGCCAGCACGAGGGCCTCGTCTTCGGCCGTCTCGACATCGACCACGGCTCCGGGCGCGATTCGGGCGGTGACTCGGGCCCCGCCGACGCGAACCGCGAGGCCCGGTACATCGGGCGGCTCGGGGTGCGCGACGACGACTACGAGCCGCTGGTCATCGACTGGCGCGCCCCCGCCGCCTCCCCGTTCTACCGCGCGACGCCGGTGCAACCGATGGGCGTGCTGCGCCGCCGGGTGCTGCGCTGCCGGGGCGAGCGCGTCATCGGGGTCGAGGACGATCTGCTCGCGCCGGAGGCCCCCGACGACCTCGTCATCCTCGGAGACGGTGCGCTGCTGGCCGCGCTGACCCGCAGCCGCACCGGCCGCATGCGCGACATCGTCGCGACGATCCAGGCCGACCAGGACGAGGCGATCCGCGCCTCGGCGCGGGGCGTCACGCTCATCACCGGCGGCCCCGGCACCGGCAAGACCGTCGTCGCGCTGCACCGGGCCGCCTACCTGCTGTACTCCGACCGGAGACGGTTCGAGTCCGGCGGCATCCTCGTCGTCGGCCCGTCGGCCGCGTACACCGCGTACATCGAGCGGGTGCTGCCCTCCCTCGGTGAGGAGTCGGTGACGCTGCGCTCGCTCGGCGACGTGCTCGACGTCGCGACCGCGACCCGTCTCGACCCGCCCGCCGTCGCGGCGATCAAGGGGTCGGTGCGGATCCGGCGGGTGCTGGCCCGGGCCGCGCGCGACGAGATCCCCGGCGGGCCGGCGGAACTGCGCGCGATGGTGCGGGGCCGCGCGGTGCGTCTGCGACGCCGGGAATTGGAACGCGCCCGCGCGCAGGTGTTGCGCCGGCACACCCGCAACCACTCGCGGGCCGCGATGCTCGCCGCGCTGGGGCAGGCCGCGTGGCGCCAGGTGCGCCCCGCGCAGCCGGAGCCCGGCGAGAGCGAGGAGTTCATCGCGACGTTCGAGGACCACCGCGACGTCGACGCGTTTCTCGACCGTTGGTGGCGGCCGGTCGACCCGCGCGAGGTGGTGCTCTGGCTCGCCGACCCCGAGCGCGCCCAGCGCTACGCCGCGGGGGTGCTCGACGAGGAGGAGGCCGAGGCGCTGTCCGCCTCGATGCGCACGGCGCTGGCGACCGGCACGTGGTCGGTCGCCGACGTCGCCCTCGTCGACGATCTGTCTCCCCGTGTCGGGCTCGTGCCGGAGGTCGAGCGCGAGCGCGGCTTCTACCAGATCGAGGAGATCGACGAGGCGTTCGAGTCGGCGGTGGCCTCGGGGCAGCTGCGGGGTGCCGCGGACGAGCCGGTCAACCACGCGGCGCTGAGCCGCCGCGACCACCGGCCCCCGGCCGACGCGGCGCAGGCCCGGGAACGCTTGCTGTACGGCCGGATCGAGGCGCCCGGCGAGTACGCGCACGTGCTCGTCGACGAGGCGCAGGATCTGTCTCCGATGCAGTGGCGGATGGTCGGGCGGCGCGGTCGGTGGGCCTCCTGGACCGTCGTCGGCGACGCCGCGCAGGCCTCGTGGCCGGACGCCGCGGAGGCGGTCGCGGCCCGTGACGAGGCGTTCGGGTCGCACCCGCGGCAGGCGTTCCACATGGACACGAACTACCGCAACGCCCGGGAGATCTTCGAGCACGCGGCCGCGGTGATCCGCGCCGCGATGCCCGACGCCGACATCCCGCGCGCCGTGCGCGAGACGGGCGTGGAGCCGGTCGACCGCGCCGTCTCCGGCGCCGACATGGAGGCCGAGATCGCTGCGGCCGCAACGGAACTGCTCGACCAGGTGGACGGGGTGGTGGCAGTCATCGCACCCGCCCGCTGGGCGAGCCAGGCCGCCTCCGCCCGGGAGCGCCTCGGCGCCCGCGCCGCCGAGCAGGTCGTCGTCGTCGACCCGATGTCGACCAAGGGCTTGGAGTACGACGCGACGATCGTGCTCGACCCCGACGAGATCGTCGCCGAGTCCCCCGGCGGGCCGCGCATCCTCTACGTCGTCCTCACCCGCGCCGCCCACCGCCTCCAGATCCTGCGCCCCACCTAACAACCCCCAATACCGGCCGAAGGCTGCCCTTTCGGTCGAGGGCTAGGGATGTAGCACGAGCCCTCGACCGAAAGGGCAGCCTTCGGCCAAGTGGGGGGCGGGTTAGCCGGTGATGAGGTGGCGGACGCGGTCGGGGCCGACGCACAGCAGGAGCGTCGGGAGCCGGGGGCCGGTGTCGGAGTCGACGAGGAGCCGGTACAGCAGCTTGAACAGGTCGCGCTGGGCCTTCTTGACCTCCGGCGGCAGCTTCTTCTCGCCGATGTCGAGGCCGGCCTGCAGCTTGGGGACGCCGTAGGTCAGGCTCGTCAGCCCGTCGAGGCTCCAGTCGTCGTCGAGGCGCGCGGCGAGCAGGCCCAGCGCCTCCCGCTGAGCCGGCTCCAGCGAGTCCAGCAGCTGCCGGTTCGGCTCCCGGCGCACCCGGGTGCGCTCGGACGGGTCGAGCTGGGTGCGCACCCACTGGCTCGCGCAGTCGAGCCGGGGGCGCACGTCGTCGAGGCTGCGCACGGACCCGTCGAGGTCGAAGCCCTCGAGGATCCGCAGCGTCTGCTCGGGGTGCCCGCCGGTGATGTCGATGATCGAGGTCAGCGCGCGGTACGGCACCGGCTTCGGCGTCAGCGTCAGCTCCCGGGAGGCGGTGCGCACGCTGCGGGAGTACGCGGCCAGGTCGCCCGGCTGGGCCTTCCCGCCGGCCACCTTGCGGCCGAGCGCGTCCCACTCGTCGTACAGCCGCAGCAGTTCGGCGTCGAAGCTCACCGTGAACGACTGGTTCGGCCGGCGCCGCACGTACAGCCAGCGCAGCACCGGCGGCTCCAGCAGCACGAGCGCGTCGGCCGGCGTCGGCACCCCGCCCTTCGACGAGCTCATCTTCGCCATGCCGGCGATCCCGACGAAGGCGTACATCGGCCCGATCGGCTGCCGCCCGCCGAAGATCTCCTGCACGAGCTGACCACCGACGACGTACGAGGAGCCGGGCGACTGGTGGTCGACGCCGGAGGGCTCGAAGTCGACGCCCTCGTACGCCCAGCGCATCGGCCAGTCGACCTTCCACACGAGCTTGCCGTGGAAGTCGCGGTCCAGGTGCATCGTCTCGGTGACCTGCTGCCCGCCCGGGCCGGTCGCCACGTACGTCAGCTCGGTGGTCTCGTCGTCGTAGCCGACGACCTGCGTGGAGTCGGTGCCGAACGTCGTGCTGTACGGACGGAACGGGAAGTAGCCGCCGGTGCCCGACCCGTCGTCCTCGCCGGCCGCGCCCGAACCCTCCTCCGCGAGCTCGGCCGCCTGCGCGCTCGCCGCGTCGAGGGCCTGCTTCGCGCCGCGCGCGCCCTGCCCCCCGCGCGCCGGAGCCGGTTCGCTCACCCGGGTGCGGTACCGGCCGAGCACCGCGTCGATCCGGTCGCGCTCGCGCATCGCGTGCAGCACCTGCTCGCGGTAGGCGCCGGAGGTGTACTGCTGCGTCTGGCTGATGCCGCGGTAGGTGACGCCGAGCATCTCCAGCGCCGCCTTCATGACGGCCTTGAAGTGTTCGGCCCAGTTCGGGTAGCCGGAGCCGGCCGGCGCGGGCACGCTGCTCAGCGGCTTGCCGACGTGCTCGTTCCACGACTCGTCGACGCCCTCGACCGCGGCCGGCACCTTGCGGAACCGGTCGTAGTCGTCCCAGCTGATGATGTGCTCGACCGCGATGCCGCGCCGCGCGATCTCGTCGGCGACGAAGTGCGGCACCATCACCTCACGCAGGTTGCCCAGGTGGATCGGGCCGCTCGGGCTCAGCCCCGACGCGCACACGATCGGGCGCGTCAGCGTGCCGCCCTGCCGGGCCGTGGCCTCCTCGATGACCTCGTCGGCCAGCCGGGTGACCCAATCCTGCTCCGCTGCCGATGCGTTCGGCTCGCTCACACTCACTCCCCCGTCAACGGGTACCGCTGGATGATCTCGTCGCGGCCCGGACCGACTCCGATCGCGGAGATGCGGGCCCCGATCTGCTCCTCGACGAACAGCACGTACTCCTGGCAGCGCGGCGGCAGCTCCTCGAACGTGCGGCAGTCGCTGATGTCCTCGCACCACCCGGGCAGGTATTCGTAGATCGGCCGCGCGTGGTGGAAGTCGCTCTGGCTGGTCGGCATCTCGTCGACCCGCTCGCCGTTGATGTCGTACGCCACGCACACCGGGATCTGCTCGAACGTGTCGAGGTTGTCGAGCTTGGTCAGGACGAAGTCGGTGACCCCGTTGATGCGGGTCGCGTAGCGGCCGATGACGACGTCGAGCCAGCCCACCCGGCGCGGCCGCCCGGTCGTCGTGCCGAACTCCTGACCCAGCTCGCGGAGCCGGTCACCCACCTCGTCGTGCAGCTCGGTGGGGAACGGGCCCTCGCCGACGCGGGTCGTGAACGCCTTGAGCACCGCGATGACGCGGTCGATGCGGGTCGGCGGCAGACCGGCTCCGGTGCAGGCGCCGCCGGCGGTGGCGTTCGAGCTGGTCACGTACGGGTAGGTGCCGTGGTCGACGTCGAGCAGCGTGGCCTGCCCCGCCTCGCACAGCACGGTCTTGCCGGCGTCGAGCGCGCGGCTGATCTCCAGCGAGGTGTCGGTGACCATCGGCGCGAGCCGGTCGGCGTACGAGAGCAGCTCCTCGACCACCCGGTCGGTCTCGATCGCGCGGCGGTTGTAGATCTTCGCGAGCACCTGGTTCTTGAAGTCGAGGGCCGCGCCGACCTTCTGCCGCAGGATCGACTCGTCGTACAGGTCCTGCACGCGGATCCCGACGCGCGACATCTTGTCGGCGTACGTCGGGCCGATGCCCCGCCCGGTGGTGCCGATCTTGCGGCTGCCGAGAAAGCGCTCGGCGACCCTGTCGAGCACCGTGTTGTACGGCGGGATGATGTGCGCGTTGGCGCTGACCCGCAGCAGCGAGGTGTCGACGCCGCGCCGGTCGAGGTCGTCGAGCTCGGTGAACAGCACCGACAGGTCGATGACGACGCCGTTGGCGATGACCGGCGTGACCCCCGGCGTGAGGATTCCGCTGGGCAGCAGGTGCAGGGCGTACTTCTCGTCGCCGATGACGACGGTGTGCCCGGCGTTGTTGCCGCCGTTGAACTTCACGACGTAGTCGATCCGGTCGCCGAGCAGGTCCGTCGCCTTGCCCTTGCCCTCGTCGCCCCACTGGGCACCGACCAGCACGATCGCCGGCATCCGGGCCACCCTCTTTCGCTGTCGTCGTATCCGCCCCGCAGCGCACCGCCGGGCAGCCTCCGGGCCGACGGCAAGCCTATCGGGTCGGTTCCGGCCCCGGCGCGACCGACCGCCCGGCCACCGCACCGCTGGATGAATTACCTTGCCGGCGGCTCGAATTGCTCATCCCGGAGGCGGCGGGGCCGATGGGGCCCCAGAAGGCCGCAGTCGCGGCCACACGTGACCGGCCCGTGCCCGGTGGCCGGAGGCAGGTGGCAGGACCTCGTGTCGATGACCCCGGATCGGATGGCCGACAAGCCCTTCACCCGTCTCCTGGAGGTACCGCCCGGAGTCGGTACCCGCCGCGGACTCGCGCTCGCCGCCGTCATCGTCGCCGGGGCGCTGCTCGTCGCGGCCTGCGGCACCGAGGCGTCGACGTCGTCGGCGCCCACCACGACGACCCCCGCGACCTCCGCCGCAGCCCCGGCGACATCGAGCCCGGCGAGCCCGACGACCCCGGGTGGCTCGACGGCCGGCACCGGCGGGCAGGAGACGGCGAGCGAGGCGCTGCCCACCAACGGTGGCGAGTACGGCGACACCCTGCTCGCGGCCGTGCGCGGCGGGTTCGCCGACCGCGTCGCGCGGATGGCCAGCCCCGCCGCGGTTCGCCAGTTGAACAGGGTGGACGTGCCGAGCGGGCTCGTCCTCACGACGTGTGAGGACGACCTGTGCAGCTGGAGCAACGAGTCCGGTGAGCGCGTGACGATGACCTTCGACGCGGCCAAGCTCGGCGCCGGCGCCCAGCAGGCGGTCACCGGCGTGAAGGTCGCCACCTCCTGAGCCTGCTCGGCGGTGCGCACGCTCGTCTGGGCCACTTTCCACAAACCCCGCACGCGGGTGACCGACGCCACGCAAAATTGGTCATGTCCATAGCGAGGAGCGAGGACAGGCGTCACCGACGCGACAACCGCGAGCCGACGGCGCCTGCCACCGCTTCCGATCGTCCCCGGATCGGAGGCAGCAATGACTGTTACGCCCAACCAGCCCCACGACGACCAGGCCCAGCCGAACATGCCGGCGGACGAGGTCGAGCAGGGTCGCGAGGCAACGTCAGAGCTCCCCTTCGACAACGCCGAGTTCGGCACGTCGGGATTCTTCCCGCACCCCGACTCGGCCGTCGAGCCTGACGCCACGTAAGGCCGCATAGCGTCGACCCGGGTCGCGGTGGCTGCGCGGCCCATTGTGGACACCGTTGTCCGCCGGAGCCGTCATGAACACCGTCGTCAAGAACGCCGTCAACCCGCGTTACCCAGGTATCCCGTCCGTCATCAACGGGAACGGCGCCGTCGCCCACGTGATGAGTCACGTCTGCGGCGGCGTCATCGGATACCCGATCACCCCGTCCACCGAGATCTCCGAGCTCTACGAAGCGGCGCGCGCCGAGGGCGGCGTCAACGTCTGGGGCAAGCACGCCTTCTTCTTCGAGCCCGAGGGCGAGCACTCCGCGCAGAGCGGCGCGCTGGGCGCGGCGCTGACCGGTGGCCAGTTCATCTCCAACGCCTCCTCCAGCCAGGGCATCCTCTACGCGATGGAGTCGCACTACGTCACGGTCGGCAAGAAGATCGGCGGCTTCGTGCTGCAGGTCGCGGCCCGGGTCGTCTCCAAGCACTCCCTCAACGTCATGGCCGGCCACGACGACATCTACGCCCTGCTCTCGTCGGGCTACACGATCCTGTTCGGGTCGAACCCGCAGGAGGCGGCCGACCTCGCCGCGATCTCCTACCGGGTCTCCTCCCTCTCCCTCATCCCCGTCGCCAACGCGATGGACGGGTTCGCGACGAGCCACATGCTGTGCGAGGCCCGCCTCCCGGAGCCGGACCTGCTGCACCACTACCTCGGCGACCCGGCCGGACGCATCGAGTGCCCGACGCTGGCCCAGGAGATGCTGTTCGGCGCCAAGGGCCGCGTGTTCCAGCTGCAGGGCTACCTGACCCGGCACGCCCGCGACATCGAGGCCGACGACATCTCCGCGCTGCGCGCGTTCCTGCAGGCCCGCGGCGACGAGGTCGAGGCCGACAACGACGGCGAGCTCGTCGGGGCCACCCTCGCCTGGATCCCGCAGCAGCTGCACGGCCAGTGGCGCCGGCAGTGGCTCGGCGCGTGGCAGAAGGGCACCCGCCAGCTCGTGCCCGCGCTCGTCGACGTCGACAACCCCGGCCTGACCGGCCCGGTGCAGAACCAGCCCGACTTCCAGGCCGGCTCGGTCGACCACCGCACCCACTTCGCCTCCGCCGTGCCCGCGCTCGTGCGCCAGGCGATGGCCGAGTACTCCGAGCTCACCGGCCGCAGCTACTCCCCCGTGCACACCTACGAGTGCGACGACGCCGACGTCGTCTTCGTCGGCCTCGGCTCGGTGGGCGACGACGTGCGGGCCGTGCTGCCCTACCTGCGCGAGCAGGGCATCAGGTGCGGGCTCATCAGCATCAAGCTGCTGCAGCCCTTCCCGGAGGCGGAGGTCGTGGCGGCCCTGGCCGGCAAGTCCTGCGTCACGGTGCTCGAACGCTCCGACCAGACCGCGCTGACGACGCTCGTCACCGGCGCCCTGTTCAAGGCCCAGCAGAACGTCGACGCGCAGCGGCACGCGGGCATCCCCGCGCTGAGCGCCGACCAGGTGCCGACGCTGACGACCGCGATCTTCGGTCTCGGCGGGCACGACCTGCAGCCGCGGCACCTCATCGCGGCGGCCACGGCGATGACGCGGCCGGCACCGGCTCCGCTGGTGTACCTCGGCTCGCAGTTCTTCGACAAGGACCCGGACCCGCACATGGCGGAGGTGCAGCAGCGGCTGCGCACCGCCTACCCCGAGACCGAGCTGATGGCCCTGGAGACGCAGGACAACCCGGTGCTGCTGCCGCCCGAGGCGATGCGCATCCGGTTCCACTCGGTCGGCGGCTACGGCACGATCGCCACCGGCAAGCTGCTCACCGACATCCTCGCCGGGGTGCTCGGCATGCGCAGCAAGTCGGCGCCGAAGTACGGCTCGGAGAAGTCGGGGGCGCCGACGAACTACTACATCACGCTCAGCCCCGACGAGATCCTGCAGACGAACGCGGAGCTCGAAGAGGTCGAGGTCGTCATCTCCCCCGACCACAAGGCGTTCATCCACGCCAACCCGCTCAAGGGCCTCGCGCCGGGCGGCACGTTCATCCTGCAGTCGAGCCTGTCGCCGGCCGAGCTGTGGCGCGACCTGCCGCGGTCGGCGCGGCGCACGATCGTCGACAAGAAGATCCGGTTCTTCGTCGTCGACGCCTTCAAGGTCGCCAAGGCGCACGCACCGTCTCCCGACCTCGAGACCCGCATGATGGGCATCGCGTTCATCGGCGCCGTCGCCGCGCACGTCGACCGCGTCGTCTCCGGGGCCTCCCGCGAGCAGATCCTCGAGCGCGTGCGCAAGCAGATCGACAAGAAGTTCGGCCGCAAGGGCGCGAACGTCGTCGAGAGCAACATGGCGGTCATCATGGACGGCATCGACGCGACCCAGCTCGTCGACTACGAGTCCGAAGAGCTCACGGAGATCGCCGAGCAGCCCGCGCGCCAGCCGCTGCTGACCGTCGCGCTGTCGGCCTCGATGTGCCCGAGCACCCGCGCCGAACGCACGAGCGGCCTGTTCGACCCGGCCTACTACGAGGACGTCATGGCCCGCCCGTTCCGGGAGGGCACGATCGGCGAGGCTCCGGTGCTGCCGGGAGCCGGTCTGTTCATCCCCGCGGGCACGGCCGCCGGCAAGGACAAGGGCATGTTCCGGCGCACGGTGCCCGAGTTCAACCCCGCGATCTGCACCGGCTGCATGGACTGCGCGCTGGTGTGCCCGGACGCGGCGATCCCGAACACCGTCCACGAGATCCACGACCTCATCCTCGTGGCGATCGACCGCATCGACGCCACCCCCGGCCAGCGCGACGACCTGCGCCGCGAGGTCTACGGCATCGCCGA
>JBDIAM010000027.1:0-18859 GCA_039812445.1 Piscicoccus intestinalis
ATGCCGGCCTCCGAGGCCACCGCCAAAGGCAAGGCGCCCGCCGTCGACGAGGCCGCCCAGGCGTAGCCCCACGTCCCCGGGCGTAGCCCCACCCCCAGGCGTAGCCCCACGTCCCGAGAACTGCGTGTCGTGGTCGGAACTGCTGTTCGTGTCGCAGTTCTCACCGCGACACGCAGTTCTCAGTGGAGGGACCAAGCTCTCGGTACGGGGCGGCGTGAACGCACCCGGAGGTGTCGAATACTCGCGCGTCAGCCGCCGCGGCGGGCGCGCAGGGCGCCGAGCGCCTCGTCGAGGAGGTTGGCGCCGTCGTCGTCGGTGCGACGCTCCTTCACATACGCCAGGTGCGTCTTGTAGGGCTCGTTGCGCAGCGGCTCCGGCGGGTTCTCCTTGTCCTGTCCGGCGGGGTAGCCGCAGCGCGGACAGTCCCACAGCTCCGGAACGCTGGCGCCTTCCTCCGTCGCGAAGCTCGGCGTCGTCTCGTGGCCGCGCGCGCAGTAGTAGGAGACGGTGAGACGGGGTGCTGCGTCGCCGCGCTCCGCCTCCCCCATCGGACCCGCGCCTACGCGGCTGCCGCGAATGACGTTGGAACCAGCCATATCGTCACCGTCCTCGTCTGGCGACCACCCCGGGAGGCGGTCGCGGACGTCAGTGGAGGGGCGCCCGTCGTTGCCGACGGACGTTTGCTCAGGAAGCGAACCGGGTCAGTAGCCCGAGGCCCACGATGCAGGCCAGCCAGAGCAGTGCGATCGTGATCGTGATGCGGTTGAGGTTGCGTTCGGCAACCGAGGAACCGCCCATCGTGCTCGACATGCTGCCGCCGAACATCTCGGACATTCCGCCTCCCTGCCCCTTGTGCATGAGGATGAGCAGGGTGAGGAACAGGCCCGTGATCACCAGGAGCACCTGGAGGGCGATGGTCAGCACGTCCACGGTCGAGATCTCGATTCGTCGTCGTCAGGCACGGGGTCTCCGGCATGGCCGACACCCAGGATACTGCACCGCCAGATCGTGCAAATGCAACGCCCACGCCGGCTCCGGCCTGCCACCTGTGCTCCAGCCCCCGACCCAGCCCCTCGACCCAGCCCCCGACCCCGCCCCCGACGCCGAGAACTGCGTGTCGCGGTGAAAGCTGCGGCACGAACCGCAGTTCCGACCACGACACGCAGTTCTCAGGGTCGATGGTGGGTCGTTGGTGGGTCGTTCAGAGTCGTTCAGAGGCGTTCAGCCTCGTTCCGAGGCGCGTGCCTCAGGAGGCGGTGAAGCCCGCGATCCCGGCGAACTCCTCGGCCTTGAGCGACGCGCCGCCGACGAGGGCGCCGTCGACGTCGGGCTTGGCCATGATGTCGGAGACGTTGCTCGACTTCACCGAGCCGCCGTACAGGATCCGCACGCCGTCGGCGAGCTCCTGGTCGTACAGCTCCGCGAGCTTGCCGCGGATCGCGCCGCACACCTCCTGCGCGTCCTCCGGCGTGGCCACCTCACCGGTGCCGATGGCCCAGATGGGCTCGTACGCGATGACGATGTCCTTGGCCTGCTCCGGGGGCAGCCCGGCCAGGTCGGCCTCGATCTGACCGAGCACGTGGGCGACCTGGCCGCCCTCCTTGCGGATCTCCAGGGCCTCGCCGCAGCACAGGATCGGGATCAGCCCGTGCTTGTACGCGGCCTTGACCTTGGCGTTGAGCAGCTCGTCGGTCTCGCCGTGGCCCTCGCGGCGCTCGCTGTGCCCCACGGCCACGTAGGTGCAGCCGAGCTTGGCGAGGAACGCGCCGGAGATGTCACCGGTGTACGCGCCCGAGTCCTCCGGAGACAGATCCTGGGCGCCGTACTTGATGTCGAGCTTGTCGCCCTCGACGAGGGTCTGCACGGTGCGCAGGTCGGTGAACGGCGGCAGCACGGCGACCTCGACGGCCGAGTAGTCGTGCTTGGCGTCCTTGAGCGTCCAGTCGAGCTTCTGCACGAGGTGCGTGGCCTCGACGTGGTCGAGGTTCATCTTCCAGTTGCCCGCCATGAGCGGGGTGCGCTGGCTCATCGTTGCCTTTCGTCGTTGCTGGTCGGGGAGCGCGGCTCAGGAGGAGAGGATCTCGATGCCGGGCAGGGTCTTGCCCTCGAGGTACTCCAGCGAGGCGCCGCCACCGGTGGAGATGTGCCCGAAGTCGGAGTCGGCGTAGCCGAGCTGGCGCACCGCGGCCGCGGAGTCGCCGCCGCCGACGACCGTCAGCGCACCCTGGGAGGTGATGTCGACGAGCGCCTGCGCGAGCGCCTTCGTGCCGGCCGCGAACGGGGCCATCTCGAACGCGCCCATCGGGCCGTTCCAGAACACCGTCTTGCAGTCGGAGAGCTTGTCGGCGAACAGCTTGGCCGACTCCGGGCCGATGTCCAGGCCCATCTTGTCGGCGGGGATCGCGTCGGCCGCGACGACCTCGTGCGCGGAGTCGGCCGAGAACTCGTCGGCGGCGACGATGTCCGTCGGCAGCACGATCTCGACGCCCTTCTCCTTGGCCTTGTCCAGGTAGCCCTTGACGGTGTCGACCTGGTCGGCCTCGAGCAGGCTCTTGCCGACCTCGTAGCCCTCGGCCGCCAGGAACGTGAAGACCATGCCGCCACCGATGATGAGCCGGTCGGCGACGTTGAGCAGGTTGGCGATGACGCCGAGCTTGTCGCTGACCTTTGCGCCGCCGAGCACGACGGCGAACGGGCGCTGCGGGTCTTCGGTGAGCCGCTTGAGCACGCCGACCTCGGTGCCGACGAGCGCGCCGGCGTAGTGCGGCAGCTTGGTGGCGACGTCGTAGACCGAGGCCTGCTTGCGGTGCACGACGCCGAAGCCGTCGGAGACGAAGGCGTCGGCCAGCGCGGCGAGCTCGTCGGCGAAGGCGCCGCGCTCGGCCTCGTCCTTGCTCGTCTCGCCCTTGTTGAACCGCAGGTTCTCCAGCAGCGCGACGTCGCCGTCGGCGAGGGAGTCCACCGTCTCCTTGGCGGAGGAGCCGGTGGTGTCGGTGGCGAACTTCACCTCGCGGCCGACGAGCTCGGACAGGCGGGCGACGACGGGCTTGAGGGAGTACTTCTCCTCCGGCGCACCCTTCGGGCGGCCGAGGTGGGCGACGACGATGACCTTGGCGCCGGCGTCGGCGAGGGCCTTGATCGTCGGGGCCGACGCGCGCACCCGACCGTCGTCGGTGATGTTGCGGTCGGCGTCGAGGGGAACGTTGAGGTCGCTACGAACGAGTACGCGCTTGCCGCGTACGTCGCCGGCGAGAAGATCCTCGGTGGTCTGCATGGGCACTCCTTGGTGGTGCGAAAAACGTCGTGCGAAGAATTCGGGCAATGAAGACGGCGTGCGCCGGGCGACCGGATGGTCACCCGGCGCACGCCGTAGGACTGGAGCTACCGGCTCCGGATCAGCAGGTGATCAGGTGATCAGCTGAGCTTGGAGCCGACGAGCACGGTGAGGTCGACGAGACGGTTCGAGTAGCCCCACTCGTTGTCGTACCAGCCGAGCACCTTGACCGTGTTGCCGATGACCTTGGTCAGCTGCGCGTCGAAGATGCAGCTGGCCGGGTCGGTCTCGATGTCCTTGGAGACGATCGGGTCTTCGGTGTAGACGAGACGGCCCTTGAGCGAGCCCTCGGCGGCCGCCTTCTTGACGATCTCGTTGACCTCCTCGACCGTCGTCTCGCGCGAGGCCTCGAAGGTGAGGTCGGTGGCGGAGCCGGTGGGCGTCGGCACGCGCATGGCGTAACCGTCGAGCTTGCCCTTGAGCTCGGGCAGCACGAGGGCGACGGCCTTGGCGGCACCGGTCGTGGTCGGCACCATGTTCAGGGCCGCGGCGCGGGCGCGACGCAGGTCCTTGTGCGGGCCGTCCTGCAGGTTCTGGTCCTGCGTGTAGGCGTGGATCGTCGTCATGAGACCACGCTCGATGCCGAGGCCGTCGTTGAGGGCCTTGGCCATCGGGGCCAGGCAGTTCGTCGTGCACGAGGCGTTGGAGATGATCGTCTGGCTGCCGTCGTACTTGTCGTCGTTGACGCCCATGACGATGGTGATGTCCTCGTTCTTCGCCGGAGCGGAGATGACGACCTTCTTGGCGCCGGCGTCGATGTGCGCCTTGGCCTTGGTGGCGTCGGTGAAGAAGCCGGTGGACTCGACGACGACGTCGACGTTGTGCTCGCCCCAGGGCAGGTTGGCCGGGTCGCGCTCCTCGAAGGCGAGGATCTTCTTGCCGTCGACCGAGATGGACTCCTGGTCGTAGGTGACCTCGCCGGGGAAGCGACCGAGGATCGAGTCGTACTTCAGCAGGTGGGCGAGGGTCTTGTTGTCGGTCAGGTCGTTGACGGCGACGATCTCGACGTCAGCGCCGGAGGCGACGGCGGCCCGGAAGAAGTTCCGGCCGATGCGCCCGAAGCCATTGATACCCACACGTACAGTCACAGCTGAGCCTTCCTGAGTGGTTGTCGGGAACCTTGCCCGCCGAGAGGAACCGGTCGTTGGGGGCTGGCCGTCGGGCCGCCTCGCGAGGACCTCGTCCGGCACGGCGGACTCGTACCTCGTCGTACGATCAACCCCGACCCTATTCGATGTAGGTCACCCAGACAGCCCGGGTGCTCGGGAAAGTTGGGTCGGACGACTGTGGGCCCGCGGCCGCGACGCTACGCCTCGAGCATCTCTTCGGTGAGCACGGCCTCGGTGCCGGGGATGCCCTGCTCGGCGGCGCGCTTGTCGGCCATCGCGAGCAACCGCCGGATCCGCCCGGCGACGGCGTCCTTCGTCATCGGAGGCTGAGCCAGCCCGCCGAGCTCCTCGAGGCTGGCCTGTTTGTGCTCCAGGCGCAGGGTGCCCGCCTCCCGCAGGTGGTCGGGGATGTCGTCGCCGAGGATCTCCAGCGCCCGCTCGACCCGCGCGCCCGCCGCGACCGCGGCCCGGGCCGAGCGGCGCAGGTTGGCGTCGTCGAAGTTCGCGAGCCGGTTCGCGGTGGCCCGCACCTCGCGGCGCACCCGGCGCTCCTCCCAGGCGAGCACGGCGTCGTGCGCCCCGAGCCGGGTCAGCATCGCCCCGATCGCGTCGCCGTCGCGCAGCACGACGCGGTCGACCCCGCGCACCTCGCGCGCCTTGGCCGTCAGGTCCATGCGCCGGGCGGCGCCGACCATCGCCAACGCGGCCTCCGGGCCGGGGCAGGTGATCTCCAGGGAGGACGACCGGCCCGGCTCCGTCAGCGAGCCGTGCGCGAGGAACGCGCCGCGCCAGGCCGCCTCGGCGTCGCACGTCGCACCGTTGACGACCCGCGGCGGCAGGCCGCGCACCGGGCGCCCGCGCAGGTCGATGAGCCCGGTCTGCCGGGCCAGGGCCTCGCCGCCCTCCTCGACGCGCACGACATAGCGGCTCGAGCGGCGCAGCCCCCCGGCGGAGACGACGACGAGTTCGCTGGCCGTGCCGTACATGTCGAGCAGGGCGGTACGAAGCCGGCGGGCGGCGCTCGCCGTGTCGAGCTCGGCCTCGATGACGATGCGGCCCGAGATGATGTGCAGTCCGCCCGCGAAACGCAGGGTCGCCGCGACCTCGGCCTTGCGGCAGCACGGTTTGGTCACCGGCAGCCGGCTCAGCTCGTCCTTCACCTTCGCGGTCATCGCCATGGGGGTCATCCTGCCATCCCTCGGCGTGTCGTCCGACCCGTTGACGCCGCACGAGCGTTGTAAATCATTGCGCGGCAGTGATTTTCGTCTCGTTATCGCCAGTGCGCGCTCAGCCGCCGATGATGTCGCGATACGCGGCCGCCAGCCGCAGCGTGTCGTGCTTGCCATCGTCGTCGGCCTGTGCCACGGGCATGACGACGAGCCGGGCGCCCATCGCGGCGGCCACCTGACGCAGCTGCTCGCGCTGCCCGCTGCCGACGACGACGCTCGGGTCGGCGAGCACGACGTCCAGGCGCATGCCGGGCGCGTGCGCGGCGAGCACCTCGAGGTGGTTGGCCGCCGAGAAGCCCGACGTCTCACCGGTGTTCAGCTGCAGGTTGAGCGTCAGGAGCCGGCGCGCCGACGTCTCGCGCAGCGCGCGGGCCAGGTCGGGCACCATGAGGTGCGGCATGATCGAGGTGAACCACGACCCCGGGCCGAGGATCACCCAGTCGGCGTCGTGCACCGCCGCGATCGTGTCGGGCGACACGGGCGCCTCCGCCGGGTCGAGCGCGATCGCGAGCACCTCGCCGGGGGTCGTCGCCACCGCGACCTGGCCGCGCACGAGCGAGACCTCCTCGGGGCGCATGACGTCGGCCCCGCGCACCCGCGCGGTGATCTCCAGTGGCACCGCCGCCATCGGCAGCACCCGGCCGCGGGCGCCGAGCAGCCGCCCCACCATCTCCAACCCGGAGACGGTGTCGCCCAACAGATCCCACAGGCTGACGATGAGCAGGTTGCCCAGCGCGTGGCCGCCGAGCGGCCCGCCTCCGGGAAAGCGGTGTTGCAGCGCGTCGCGCCACAGGTGCCCCCATTGGGAGTCGTCGCACAGGGCGGCCAGGGCCATCCGCAGGTCGCCGGGCGGCAGCACGTCGTACTCCTTGCGCAGCCGCCCGCTGGACCCGCCGTCGTCGGCGACCGTGACGATCGCCGTGAGGGAGTCGGTGACGTGCCGCAGCGCGCCGAGCGTGGCGAACAGGCCGTGCCCCCCGCCGAGGGCGACGACCTTCGTGCGGGTCACTCGCGCCCCAGGTCGCGGTGGAACAGCAGAGTCGCGATCTCCGGGGTGTTGAGCCGGCGCGCCACCTCCTCGGCGGTCGCGACCGAGCGGTGCTTGCCCCCGGTGCAGCCGATGGCAATGGTGATGTAGCGCCGCCCCTCGGCGAGGTAGCCGGCGATCATCGTGTCGAGCAGGTCGACGAGCCGCTCGATGAACTCCGTCGCCCCCGGACGGGACAGCACGTAGTCGGAGACGGCCTTGTCGCGCCCGTTGAACGGCCGCAGCTCGGGAATCCAGAACGGGTTGGGCAGGAAGCGCATGTCGAACACGAGGTCGGCGTCGAGCGGCACGCCGTACTTGAAGCCGAAGGAGACCACCGCGATGCGCAGCCGCGCCGCGGCGGCCCGCCCGCCCATCGCGTCGCGGACCTTGGCGGACAGCTGGTGCACGTTGAGGCCGGAGGTGTCGACGACGAGGTCGGCCTCCGATCGCACGTCGGAGAGCAGCTGCCGTTCGCGCAGGATGCCGTCGAGGAGGCGCCCGTCGCCCTGCAGCGGGTGCGGGCGGCGCACGCTCTCGAAGCGCCGCACGAGCGACTCGTCGTTCGCGTCGATGAAGACCATCCGCGGCACGTAGCCGCCGTCGCGCAGCTCCCGCAGCGCGGCCTGGAAGGCGGTGAAGAAGTCGCCGCTGCGGGCGTCGACGACGGCCGCGACCCGCGTCATCGGGGTGCGCCCGCCGGACGACTCGCTCGTCAGCTCGATGAGCGGCGCGAGCATCTGCGGCGGCAGGTTGTCGACGACGTACCAGCCGAGGTCCTCCATGGCGTGCGCGGCCGTGCTGCGTCCCGCCCCGGACATGCCGGTGAGGATGACGATCTCGCGCGCGTCCGCCGGTGCCCTCCGGTCGTTCATGCGGCTGCTCCTGCCTGTGCGCTGGCGTCGGGTGCCGTGCGGCCCTCCCATCCTCGCAGGCGAAGCACCCCACGCGAGGGCTCGGGCCCCGACTCGGCGAGCCGGTCGCACGCGCCGGTCGCACGCGCCGGTCGTCGGGATCGTCAGTCGGCGACCTCGCCGGTCATGACGTTGACCGCGGGCTGGGGGCTCGAGCCCGCCAGCGCCTCGTGGATCGTCGCGGCGAGCGCCGGGCCGATCCCGGCGACCTCCTGCAGCTGCTCCACGCTCGCCGCCCGGATCGCGGAGACCGTGCGAAACCGCTTGAGCAGCGCGGCGCGCCGCGCGGCGCCCAGTCCCGGGATGCCGTCGAGGGCGCTGGCGGTCATCGCCTTAGAGCGCTTCTGCCGGTGGTAGGTGATCGCGAACCGGTGCGCCTCGTCGCGCAACCGCTGCAGCAGGAACAGGCCCTCGCTGGTGCGCGGCAGCACCACGGGAAACTCCTCGCCGGGCAGCCACAGCTCCTCGAGCCGCTTGGCGAGCCCGACGACCGCGACGTCGGTCACTCCGAGGTCGGACAGCGCCGCCTGCGCGGCGTTGACCTGCGGCAGGCCGCCGTCGACGACGACCAGCTGCGGGGCGTACGCGAACCGGCGCGGGCGGCCCGTCTCCGGGTCGATGCCGGGCTGAGACTGTGCGGGCTCAGCCGCCTGTTCGCCGGAATCGTCCACCGGCCCGTCGTCGGGCTCCCCCGTCTCGGAGGCGGTCTCGGCGCCGCGGTGCCGTCGGAACCGCCGGGTGAGCACCTCGTGCATCGCCGCGGTGTCGTCGGAGCGCACCAGCGGCTCGCCGACGCCACCCGGCTCGCCCGAACCCGAACCACCCGAACCGCCCGAGCCGCGGATCGCGAACCGCCGGTACTCGGACTTGCGCGGCAGGCCGTCCTCGAAGACGACCATGGAGGCGACGACGTTGGTGCCTTGCACGTGGGAGACGTCGTAGCACTCGATGCGCAGCGGGGCCTCGTCGAGGTCGAGGGCCTCGCGCAGCTCCTCGAGGGCGCGTCCGCGGTTGGTGAGGTCGCCGGCCCGGGACACCTTGTGCCGCGCGAGGGACTGCTGGGCGTTGCGTTCGACGGTCTGCAGGAGGGCCCGCTTGTCGCCGCGCTGCGGCACCCGCAGGTCGACCCGCCTCCCGGCGAGGCCGCCGAGCCACTGGCCGAGGGCGTCGGCGTCGCCCGGGAGCACCGGCACGAGCACCTCGCGGGGCACGTCACCGGCGGCGCGCCCGCCGTAGACCTGGGCGAGCAGGTGCCCGATGAGCGTGCCGTCGTCCTCGTCGGGCACGTGGGCGCGCTCGAGCACCCAGCCGCGCTGGCCGCGGATCCGGCCCCCGCGCACATGGAAGACCTGCACCGCCGCCTCCAACTCGTCGCCGGCGAGGCCGAACACGTCGGCGTCGGTGGCGTCGGTGAAGACGACCGCGGAGTGTTCGAGGGCCTTCTCCAGGGCCCCGATGTCGTCGCGCAGGCGGGCGGCGGTCTCGAAGTCGAGCTCGGCCGCGGCCGCCTTCATGCGCCGCTGCAACCGGCGCACGAACCGCCCGGTGTCGCCGCCCATGAAGTCGCAGAAGTCCGCCGCGATGCGGCGGTGCTCGTCGGCGTCGACCCGCCCGACGCACGGCGCGGAGCACTTGTCGATGTAGCCGAGCAGGCACGGCCGCCCGACCTGCCCGGCGCGGCGGAACACGCCGTTGCTGCACGTGCGCAGCGGGAACACCCGCAGCAGCGTGTCGAGGGTCTCCCGGATCGCCCACGCGTGCGCGTACGGCCCGAAGTAGCGGGTGCTCTTGCGCTTGGCGCCGCGCATGACCTGGGCGCGGGGAAACTCCTCCCCCATGGTCACCGCGAGATAGGGGTAGGACTTGTCGTCGCGGTACTTGACGTTGAACCGCGGGTCGTACTCCTTGATCCAGGAGTACTCCAGCTGAAGGGCCTCGACCTCCGTGGCGACGACGGTCCACTCGACGCTCGCGCCGGTGTTGACCATCGTGCGGGTGCGCGGGTGCAGCGCCCACTGATCCTGGAAGTACGAGGACAGCCGGGAGCGCAGCGACTTCGCCTTGCCGACGTAGATGACCCGGCCCTCGGCGTCACGGAACCGGTAGACGCCGGGTTCGGTTGGAATGTCGGCCGTTCGGGGTCGATAGGACGCTGGATCGGGCACCGCACCACCTTACGGTCGGCCATCGAATAGGTAACGACCTGGCCACGGTGACCCACAAATGATGTGTGTCGTCACCCATCCGATCTACTGTCCTGCCCACTCGCTGCGGTCCGTTGGAGCGAGTCGGAGCCGGGTGAGCACCTGCCTCCGCGCTACCCCTCACAGGAGGTCCCTGTGCTCAAGCGTTCCGCAGTCCGCGTCGGCGTGACGATCTTCGCGGCCTCGTTGGCCCTGTCCGCGTGCGGCTCCCGCGGCGGCGACTCCGGCTCCGGCTCCGGCGGCCAGGCCTCCGGCAAGGTCGCCACGATCGGCGTCATCGCCCCGCTGTCCGGCGACCTCTCGGCCCTCGGCCTCGGCATCCGCAACTCCGTCGATCTGGCCGTCAAGCAGGCCAACGAGTCGGGCGCCATCCCCGGCTGGACCCTGCAGATGGACGCCAAGGACGACGAGGCCAAGCCGGAGACCGGCAAGAACGCGGCCACCGCGCTCGCCGGTGACCCGAACGTCATCGGCGTCGTCGGCACCCTCAACAGCTCGGTGGCCCAGAACGTGCAGCCGGTGCTCGCCTCGGCGAACATCGTGCAGGTCTCCCCCGCGAACACGAACCCCGCGCTGACCAAGGGCGCCGACTTCGCGACGGCCCCGAAGCGCACCTACGCGAACTACTTCCGCACCTGCACCACCGACGACGTGCAGGGCCCGTTCGCCGCCCAGTTCCTGCTGGAGAAGGGCATCAAGAACGTCGCCACGATCCACGACAAGAAGGCCTACGGCCAGGGCCTCGTCGACGCGTTCACCAAGGAGTTCACGGCCAAGGGCGGCAAGATCACCGCCGCGACGACGATCAACCCGGACGACGCGAACTTCCAGACGGCGATCACCGCCGTGCAGGGTGGCAAGCCGCAGGCCGTCTACTACGGCGGTGAGTACCCGCAGGCCGGTCCGCTGAGCCAGCAGATGAAGAGCGCCGGCCTCAACGTGCCGCTCATGGGCGGTGACGGCATCTACGACCCGAAGTTCATCGAGCTGGCGGGCGCCACGGCGACCGGCGACATGGCCACCTCGGTGGGCGCGCCGACCGAGTCGCTCGAGAAGGGCAAGACGTTCCTCGACGCGTACCAGGCGGCCGGGTACAGCGACGCGGCCGGCGCGTACGGCGCGTACTCCTACGACGCCGCGAACGCGATCATCGAGGGCCTGAAGACCTCGCTGGCCAACGCGCAGGACGCCAGCTCGGCTCGCCAAGCCACGATCGACGCGGTCGGCAAGGTCGACGTCGAGGGCGTCACCGGCAAGGTCTCGTTCGACCAGTACGGCGACAGCACCACGCGCGTCCTCACCGCCTACGAGGTCAAGGACGGCAAGTGGACGGCGGCCAAGACGGGCAGCGTCGAGTAGACACCGGCATACCCAGGCGAACGTGACACGGGCGGCGGAGCCCCAGCTCCACCGCCCGTGTCGCGTGTCACGCCCCCGGTTGCGCCGCCCGGGACTCGGCGCACCGGACAGTGGACAGCACGACGGCAGACACGAAGGACCAACCACTCATGGGTGACATCCCCCAGCAGCTGGTGAACGGCCTCACCAACGGCTCGCTCTACGCCCTGATCGCCGTGGGCTACACGGTGGTGTACGGCATCGTCCAACTCATCAACTTCGCCCACGGCGAGGTCTTCATGATCGGCGCCTTCGGGGCCCTGAGCACGTACTTCCTGCTCTTCCGGGGCACGACCGCCCTGTGGGTGCTGCCGGTGATGCTGCTCGGCGCGATCGCGGCCTCCGTGCTCACGGCCGTGGTCATGGAGCGCGTCGCGTACCGCCCGCTCCGGGGGGCGCCCCGGCTGGCTCCGCTCATCACGGCGATCGGTATCTCGATCTTCCTGCAGGAGTTCGTGCGGCTCTTCTACGGCACGATCCCCGGCTTCTCGAATGCCCGGGCGAAGATCCCGTTTCCGGCGATCGAGCACGTGACGGGATCGGCGATCCGGCTGGGAACGGTGCAGGTGCAGCGGCCCGCGCTGTTCACGATGGGCTGCCTGCTCCTGTCCGCGATCTTCCTGTACTGGTTCATCAACAAGACCAAGCAGGGCCGGGCGATGCAGGCGGTGTCGCAGGATCCGGACACGGCCCGCCTCATGGGCATCAACGTCGACAAGGTCATCGTCATCGCGTTCGCGGTCGGTGCGGCCCTGGCCGGCATCGCGGGCATCGCCTACGGCCTGCAGAACAACAACATCGACTTCCGGATGGGCTTCATGGCCGGGCTCAAGGCGTTCACCGCGGCCGTGCTCGGCGGCATCGGCAACGTGCAGGGTGCGGTCGTCGGGGGGCTCGTGCTCGGCGTCGCGGAGGCGCTGGCCAGCGGCATCCCGTTCATCGGCAGCACCTGGAAAGACGTCTTCGCGTTCTCGCTGCTCATCCTCGTGCTCTTCTTCCGCCCGCAGGGCCTGCTCGGAGCCCGGGTGGTGGACCGCGCATGACCGCCGCCCTGCTCGCCAAGCCGGCGCCCGACTCGGGGCTCGCCCGCGCCGCCTGGCCGCTCGCGCTGGCCGGCACGCTGCTGCTCGTCGTCGGCTCGCTCATGTCCTGGTGCTACAACCCGCGGGTGCTCGGCGACCTGACGATCTACCTCAACCCAGCGCCGGTGCAGATCTCGATGATCGTCATCGGGGTGCTGGGTCTCGTGCTCGCGCTCGGGATGCGCGGTCCGTTGCGCCGGCTCGGCCGCTACCTCGACACCGCCGCCGCGCTGCGCGCGCTCGGCCTCGGGGCGCTGGGCTACATGGTCATCGTGCTGCTGGCGATCACCCTGGAGGCGGGTGGGCTGATCAACGCCGACCCCGGCGCCTGGGTGGTCGTCGCCGGTGCCGTGCTGACGGCCGCCGGAGGGCACCTCAGCCCCGCCCGCGCCGACCGCGACATCACGGTCGTCGCGCTGCCGGGCTGGGTGGAGATCCTCATCATCATCGTCGGGGTCGCCGCGTTCCTGTTGCTGGCGGCCGACGCCCTCGCGGTGCGCGACCCGTGGCAGTTCGTGCTCCTGCTCGTCACGCTCGGGGTCGTGGCGGCGGCGCTGTCGGCCGCGCGGTTCTTCACGTGGCTCGGCATCGTCGGCTCACGCCACTCCCGGGTGCTCATGCTCGCGGCCTTCGCGGCCGCGTTCGCGTTCCCGCTGACCCAGAGCGGCTCGGACGCGAACATGTCGATCGCGACGCAGGTCATCATCTTCGCCGCCACGGCCCTCGGCCTGAACATCGTCGTCGGCCTCGCCGGGCTGCTCGACCTCGGCTACATCGCGTTCCTCGGCGCCGGCGCCTACGTCGGGGCGGTGCTGTCGGGCTCCGCGTTCGCCACCATCAACTGGCAGCCGCCGTTCCTGGTGACCGTGCTCATCGGCGCGTGCTTCTGCGCCCTGCTGGGCCTGATCATCGGCAGCCCGACGCTGCGGGTCTCCGGCGACTACCTGGCGATCGTCACGCTCGCGTTCGGCGAGATCTTCCGGTACGCGATGTTCAACCTCGACGGCAACAACGGGCCGAACCTCACGAACGGGCCGAACGGCATCCCGGCCATTCCCGAGCTCGTGCTCTTCGGCTTCGACTTCGGCGAGCAGCACCAGCTGTTCGGGGTGACGCTGACCCGGTTCGCCAACTACTACCTGCTGCTGCTCGTCGTGCTCGGCCTCATCATCCTCGTGTTCACCCGGCTCAACAACAGCCGCATCGGCCGCGGCTGGGTGGCGATCCGCGAGGACGAGACGGCGGCCGACGCGATGGGCGTCAACACCTTCGGCCTCAAGCTGTTCGCGTTCGCCGGCGGGGCGTTCCTCGCCGGTCTCGCGGGCACGATCAAGGCGCACCACGACGTGTCGGTGACCCCCGACCAGTACCAGTTCCTCGAGTCGGCGTTCCTGCTCGCGGCCGTCGTGCTCGGCGGCATGGGCACCGTCGGCGGCGTACTCATCGGCGCGGTGATCCTCAAGCTGCTGCCGGAGAAGCTGCGCTTCTTCAGCGAGTACCGGCTGCTGCTGTTCGGGCTGCTGCTCGTGCTCATGATGCGGTTCCGGCCCGAGGGCCTGGTCGCCAGCCGGCGCCGCAAGCTGGAGTTCCACGAGGAGGACGAACACCTCGCCTCCAGCGTCCAGAAGACCCATCTGCGGCGCACGGAAGGAGTGACCGAATGAGCACGATCGCCCCGGAACCCACGCATCAGGCCCCGAACGACCCGGGGCGCGGCGCGGAGCCCCTGCTGCGGGCGCGCGGCATCGTCATGCGCTTCGGCGGCCTGCTGGCCGTCGACGACGTCGATCTCGACGTCTACCCGGGCGAGATCGTCGGGCTCATCGGACCCAACGGCGCCGGCAAGACGACGTTCTTCAACTGCCTCACCGGCATGTACCGGCCCACCGAAGGTGAGGTGCGGCTCAGCGGCAGCGTGCTGCCTCCGCGGCCGCGCAGGGTCGTCATGGCGGGCATGGCGCGCACGTTCCAGAACATCCGCCTGTTCGCGAACATGACGGCGCTGGAGAACGTCATGGTCGGCCGGTACTGCCGCACGTCGTCGAAGGCGCTCACCTCGATCCTGCGGGGGCCGAAGTACCGCCGGGAGGAGGCGGAGACCCGGCGCAGGTCGCAGGAGCTGCTCGACTACGTCGGCCTCGGCGCCTCCGCGGAGATCCTCGCGCGCAACCTGCCGTACGGCGATCAGCGGCGGCTGGAGATCGCGCGGGCCCTGGCCACCGAGCCGAAGGTGCTGCTGCTCGACGAGCCCACGGCGGGCATGAACCCGCAGGAGACCCGCGACGCCGAGCGGCTCATCTTCAAGATCCGCGACAGCGGCCTCGCGGTCGTCGTCATCGAGCACGACATGCGGTTCATCTTCAACCTGTGCGACCGCGTGCTGTGCCTGGTGCGTGGCGCGACCCTCGTGGAGGGCACCCCGAAGCAGGTGCAGTCCGACCCGCGGGTCATCGAGGCGTACATCGGCACCGGAGACGGCACCGAATCCGACATCACGGCGGCCGACGAGGCCGAGCTGGCCGAGATCCGGGCGGCCGAGGCGAAGGCGGCGGAGGCGGCGGAGGCGGCCGGTGCGCACCTGCGGGCGAAGGGGGACCAGGCGTGAGCGCCATGCTCGAGATCAAGGACCTCGTCGTCAGCTACGGCAAGATCACGGCCGTCAAGGGCATCTCGGTGAGCGTCGAGCAGGGCCAGGTGGTCTGCCTCATCGGCACGAACGGTGCCGGCAAGACGACGACGCTGCGCACGATCTCGGGCCTGCTGCGGCCGGAGTCGGGGTCGATCCTCTTCGAGGGCGAGCGGATCGACAAGGCCCCGGCGCACAAGATCGTCACGATGGGCCTGGCGCACTCCCCCGAGGGCCGGCGGATCTTCCCGCGGATGAGCGTCGAGGAGAATCTCCTGCTCGGCGGGTACAGCCGCCGCGACAGCGAACTCAAGGACGACCTGGAGGCGGCGTTCGAGCTGTTCCCGATCCTGCGGGAGCGGCGCGCGCAACCGGCCGGCACGTTCTCCGGCGGCGAGCAGCAGATGCTCGCCATGGGCCGGGCGATGATGAGCCGGCCGCGGCTGCTGCTGCTCGACGAGCCGTCGATGGGCCTGTCGCCGCTGATGATGCAGCGGATCATGCAGACCGTGCGCACGCTGCGCGCCCAGGGCACGACGATCCTGCTCGTCGAGCAGAACGCCCAGGCGGCCCTCAAGCTCGCCGACCACGGCTACGTGCTCGAGGTCGGCAGCATCGTGCTCGAGGGCCCCGGCCGCGACCTCCTCGCCAGCGACGAGGTGCGCAAGGCCTACCTCGGCGAGGAGTAGGAGCTCGGCTCAGGCCAACGTCGCCGAGGAGCCGGAGACGCTGACCGACTTGGTGGCCAGTCCCGCCAGGGAAGGACCAGCGGTGACGGCCCCGGTGGCGGGGTCGAACTGGCTGCCGTGCAGCGGGCAGACGAGTTGGCCGTTGGTCATGCGGGTGACCTTGCCCTGCTCGTGCGGGCAGATGTCGGTGAGCGCCACGTACTGCCCCTGGGTGGGCTGGGTGACGATCAGGCCGGCGTCGGTGAAGAACTTGGCCTGGCCGACACCGATCTCACCGGCGTTGATCGCGGCGCCGATCGCCTGCTTCGTCGCCTCGTCGACCTCCGGGAACGACTCGGTCTGCACCTGCGTGCCCGAACCGCAGCCCGCCAGCACCGGGATCGTCACCCCGGCGACCGCGATGGTGCCGATCGCGGCGAGAAACTGACGTCGGTCCGGGCGGGGGGTGCTCACGAGATCCTCCTTGGTCGCGATCGGCTGTGTAGCCCCGATTCTGTCAAAGCCGGCGCACGCCGCCTCAGGCGGACCGGCGCGAGCCGCGTTTCGGGGTGCTTGCGGGTTTGGCAGCTGTCGACGGCTTCGAGGCTGTCGACGGCTTCGCGGCTGTCGACGACTTCGCGGTGGTCGCCCGCGCCGCCTTCGTGCCCCGCGCCGGCGCGAGCGCCTCCTGCACCGGGGCGGCGGGCGCGACGGGCGGCACGTGCGCGCTGCGCGCGAGCGCCCCCTGCAGGAACCGGCCGGTGTGGCTGTCGGGGTTGGCGGCCACCTGCTCGGGCGTGCCGGTCGCGACGACGAGACCGCCGCGGTTGCCGCCCTCGGGGCCGAGGTCGACGACCCAGTCGGCGCACTTGATGACGTCGAGGTTGTGCTCGATGACGATGACCGTGTTGCCCTTGTCGACCAGGCCCTGCAGCACGCCGAGCAGCTTGCGGATGTCTTCGAAGTGCAGCCCGGTGGTCGGCTCGTCGAGCACGTAGATCGTGCGCCCGGTGCTGCGCTTCTGCAGCTCGGCGGCGAGCTTGACGCGCTGCGCCTCACCCCCGGACAGGGTCGGCGCGGGCTGACCGAGCCGCACGTAGCCCAGGCCGACGTCGTTGAGCGTGCGCATGTGCCGCGCGATCGCCGGGACCGCCGCGAAGAACTCGGTGGCCTCCTCGATCGGCATGTCGAGCACCTCGGCGATCGTCTTGCCCTTGAAGTGCACCTCGAGGGTCTCCCGGTTGTACCGGGCGCCGTGGCACACCTCGCAGGGCACGTACACGTCGGGCAGGAAGTTCATCTCGATCTTGATCGTGCCGTCTCCGGAGCAGGCGTCGCAGCGGCCGCCCTTGACGTTGAACGAGAAGCGGCCCGGCATGTAGCCGCGGATCTTCGCCTCGGTCGTCTCGGCGAACAGCTTGCGGATGTTGTCGAAGACCCCGGTGTACGTCGCCGGGTTCGAGCGCGGGGTGCGCCCGATCGGGCTCTGGTCGACGTGCACGACCTTGTCGAGATGATCGAGCCCGGTGACCGTCTTGTGCCGCCCCGGCACGTGCCGGGCGCCGTTGAGCTTGTTGGCGAGCACGTTGTAGAGGATGTCGTTGACCAGCGTCGACTTGCCGGAGCCCGACACCCCGGTGACCGCGACGAACGCACCGAGCGGGAAGTCGACCGTGACGTCGTGCAGATTGTTCTGCCGCGCGCCCACGACCCGCACCTGGCGGTTCTTGTCGATCCCGCGGCGGCGCTGCGGCAGCGCGATCTCCCGGCGCCCGGACAGGTAGGCGCCGGTGACCGACTCCGCGTGGGCGCGCAGCCCGTCGACCGGACCGGAGTAGACGACCCGGCCGCCGTGTTCACCGGCTCCGGGACCGATGTCGACGGCCCAGTCCGCGGCGTCGATGGTGTCTTCGTCGTGCTCGACGACGATGAGCGTGTTGCCGAGGTCGCGCAGCCGGGTGAGGGTCTGGATGAGGCGGTGGTTGTCTCGCTGGTGCAGCCCGATGGACGGCTCGTCGAGCACGTACAGCACGCCGACGAGGCCCGAGCCGATCTGGGTGGCCAGCCGGATGCGTTGGGCCTCGCCGCCCGAGAGCGTGGCCGCCGGCCGGTCGAGCGAGAGGTAGTCGAGCCCGACGTCGAGCAGGAAGCCCAGGCGGGACTGGATCTCCTTGAGCACCCGCTCGGCGATCTGCGCCTCGCGGGCGCTGAGCCGCAACTCGCCGAGGAAGGCGGCGCACTCGGTGATCGACTTGGCGCTCACCTGCGCGATGCTCAACCCCCCGACGAGCACCGACAGGGCCTCCGGCTTGAGCCGGGCCCCGCCGCAGACCGGGCACGGCACCTGCCGCATGTAGCCCTCGTACCGCTCGCGCGACCAGTCGGACTCCGTCTCCTCGTGCCGGCGACGCACGAACGACACGGCCCCCTCGAAGCCGGTGGAGTACGAGCGCTCCCGGCCGAACCGGTTGCGGTAGCGCACGTGCACCTTGTGGTTGCGCCCGTGCAGCAGCGCCTCCTTGGCGCGCTCGGGCAGGGAGTGCCACGGCTGGTCGAGGGAGAACTTCAGGTCTTCGCCGAGCGCGCCGACGACCCGCACGAAGTAGTCGGACAGACCGCCGCCCTGGGTCCACGGCGCGATCGCACCCTGCCGCAGCGTGAGATCGGGGTCGGGCACGACGAGCTCGGGATCGACCTCGAGCTCGGTGCCCAGGCCGGTGCACGCCGGGCACGCGCCGAACGGGGAGTTGAACGAGAACGTGCGCGGCTCGATCTCGTCGATCGACAACGGGTGGTCGTTGGGGCAGGCCATGCGCTCGGAGAAGCGCCGCTCCTTGGGCAAGCCCTCCGGCGAGGTGCCGCCCGGCTCGACGTCGACGAGGTCGACGAGCAGCACGCCGCCGGTGAGCTGCAACGCGGTCTCCACGGAGTCGGTGAGCCGGCGCTTGACCCCGGGGTCGGCGCCCGCCTCACCCTGAGACCCCGGTGCCCCCTTGGCGACGAGCCGGTCGACGACGACCTCGATCGTGTGTTTGCGCTGCTTCTCCAGCGCGGGCGGCTCGGTGAGGGAGACGACCTCGCCGTCGACGCGCGCCCTCGAGAAGCCCTTGGTCTGCAGCTCGGCGAAGAGGTCGACGTACTCCCCCTTGCGGCCGCGCACGACGGGCGCGAGCACCTGGTAGCGGGTGCGTTCGGGCAGCTCCATGAGCCGGTCGACGATCTGCTGCGGCGACTGCCGGGTGATCGGCTCGCCGCACGTCGGGCAGTG
>JBDIAM010000028.1:0-18359 GCA_039812445.1 Piscicoccus intestinalis
TGAGGTCGACGTGGTCGACGGCGACGAACCCGTCGAACGTGACGGTCAGGCCGCGGATCTCCAGATAGTCCGGCGGCGGGCTGGGCTGGTTCATCGGGCGGCCTCCTGCAGGGTCGGGGAGTCGTCGGAGCCGGGCGCGTCGGGCACGTCGGGCGCAGTGAGGTCGTCGGGCGTGATGAGGTCGTCGGCCTCCACCCCCAGGGAGGCGGTGTCGCCGGCCACCGCGGCGGCCGAGACCTCCTGCCCGCGGCGGCGCCGCACCACCTCGCCGATCGTGGCCAGCCCGTTCGGCAGGAACGCCACGACGACGACGAACAGCAGGCCCTGGAAGTAGGTCCAGAAGCCGGGGAACTGCTCGGACAGGCTGGTCTGCGCCATCGCGACCGCGATCGCGCCGATCGCCGGGCCGAACAGCGTGGAGCGCCCGCCGATCGCGACGCCGGTGAGGAACGCGATCGAGGGGATGATCCCGACGTCGGCCGGGGAGATGATCCCGACGATCGGCACGAACAGCGCCCCGCCGATGCCCGCCATGAACGCGGCCATCGCGTACGCGACGAGCTTGACCGTCGCAGGGTTGTAGCCGAGAAAGCGCACCCGCTCCTCGGAGTCGCGCACCGCGACGAGCAGCTCGCCGAACCGGCTCCGGTACAGCTGCCAGGTGGCCAGCAGCAGGAGCAGCAGGGCGGTGGCCGCGAAGAAGTAGATCATCCGCTGGTTGATCGGGTCGTTGAGGTTGTAGCCGAAGAACCCGCGGAAGCCGTTGAGGCCGTTGGTGCCTCCCGTCGTGGCCTGCTGGCCGATGAGCAGGATCGCGAACGCGGCGGCGAGCGCCTGGCTCAGGATCGCGAAGTACGCCCCGCGCACCCGGCGGCTGAAGATCGCCAGGCCGAGCAGGGCGGCCAGGGCCGCGGGCAGCACGAAAATCGCGAGGATCGTCACCGGCCCGGAGCGCAGCGGCTCCCACCACGCGGGCACCTCGCCGGAGCCGTAGAGGTACATGAAGTCGGGCGCGCGGCCCGGGCCGGCGTCGGCGAGCTTGAGGTGCATCGCCATGAGGTACGCGCCGAGGCCGAAGAACACGCCCTGGCCGAGCACGAGCATGCCGCCGCGGCCCCACGCCAGGCCGATGCCGACGGCGACGATCGCGTAGCAGAGGTACTTGCCGAGCAGCGAGAGCCGGAACGGCGTGAGCAGGGCCGGGGCCAGAGCGAACAGGAGCACCGCGGCGACCGCGATGACGATCCACGCGACGGGGATTCGGCGAAGGGCGCTCATGCCAGGCTCCTCGTGCGCACGTTGACGATGCCCTGCGGGCGGGCTTGGAGGAAGACGACGATCGCGACGAACACGATGACCTTGGCCATCGACGCGCTCGTGCCCCACTGCGCGACCGACTGCAGCATGCCGAGCACGAATGCCGCGATGACCGCGCCGCGCAGCTGCCCGATGCCACCGACGACCACCACGAGGAAGGCGTCGATGATGTAGCCGGTGCCCAGCGTCGGACCCGTCGAGCCGAGGAGCGTGAGGGCCACGCCCGCGACGCCCGCCAGGCCGGAGCCGATGAAGAACGTGAGCCGGTCGCTCGCGCGGGTGCTGATGCCCACCGACTCCGCGAGGTCGCGGTTCTGCACGACCGCCCGGATGCGTCGGCCCAGCGACGTGTAGCGCATCGCGAGCGCGAGCACCGCGACGCACGCCAGGCTCAGCGCGAGGATGAACACCCGGGAGGCGGCGACGTCGAGGCCGAACAGCGAGACGCTGCCCTGCAGCCAACCCGGCGCCGGCACATCGACGTTCGGCGCCCCGAACAGGTCGCGCGCCAGCTGCTGCAGGATCAGCGAGACGCCGAACGTGACGAGCAGCGTGTCGAGCGGCCGCTCGTACATGCGGGAGATGATCGTCTGCTCGAGCAGCAGGCCGAGCAGGCCGCCGACGACGAACCCGAGCGGGATCGCGATGAGCAGCGAGAGTCCGGCGCTGCCGACGATGCCGCTCATGACGTAGGCGGTGTAGGCGCCGGCCATGATGAATTCGCCGTGCGCCATGTTGATGACGCCCATCTGGCCGAACGTCAGCGCCAGCCCGAGGGCGATGAGCAGCAGGATCGAGCCCTGCGAGAGACCGGCGAACAGCTGGCCTGCGAGTACGTCCATATCTGTGTCCTCAGCCGTGTTCCGCGGCGCTCAGCCGCTGATGCCCGCGGCCCAGGGGTAGTTCTTGAGGAACGGGTCGGGCTCGATCGGCTGGCCCGACGACCAGATCGCGTTGATGAGTCCGTTGGGCTGGATCTGGCCGATGAGTGCCGTCTTGGAGATGTGGTGGTTCTCGCCGTCGACGGTGACCTTGCCCTCGGGGGCGTCGAAGCTGACTCCGTTGGCGGCGGCGTTGATCTCGTTGACGCCGAACGAGTTGGCCTTCTCGACCATCGCCTTCCACAGGTACATCGAGGTGTAGGCGGCCTCCATCGGGTCGGAGGTCACGCGGTCGGCGCCGTACTTGGCCTTGAAGTCGGCGACGAACTTCTTGTTCTGCGGGTTGTCGACCGTCTCGTAGTAGTTCCACGCGGTGAGCTGGCCCGCGATGTTGCTCGCGCCGATGCCCTTGACCTCTTCTTCGGCGATGCTCACCGAGAGCACCGGCAGGGTCTTCGCGGCGAGTCCGGCGTTCGTGTACTCCTTGAAGAACGCCACGTTGGAGTCGCCGTTGAGGGTGTTGAAGACGGCGTCGGCGTTCGCGCCCTTGACCTTGTTGACGATCGTCGCAAAGTCGGTCGAACCCAGCGGGGTGTACTCCTCGCCGACGATCTGCATGCCGTTGGCCTGCGCGTACGCCGTGATGATCTTGTTGGCCGTGCGCGGGAAGACGTAGTCGGAGCCGACGAGGAACAGCGACTTCTTGCCCTGCTCCTTGAGGTAGTCCAGCGCCGGGATGATCTGCTGGTTGGTCGTCGCACCCGTGTAGTAGATGTTCTTGCTCGCCTCGAGGCCCTCGTACTGCACGGGGTAGAACAGCAGCGCGTTGTTCGACTCGAAGACCGGCAGCATCGCCTTACGGGAGGCGGACGTCCAGCCGCCGAACACGGCGGCCACGCAGTCGCTGGAGATGAGTTTCTGGGCCTTTTCGGCGAAGACGGTCGGCTCGCTCGCGCCGTCTTCGGAGACGACCTGCAGCTGCTTGCCCATGACGCCGCCGGCGGCGTTGATCTCCTCGGCCGCCATCGACAGCGAGTCGTACACGGTGTTCTCCGAGATCGCCATCGTGCCCGAGCGGGAGTTCAACAGACCGATCTTGATGTTCGGGCCGCTGGTGTCGACGCAGGAGGCGGCCGAGGCCGCGGCGGTGCCGCCGCCGGAGGAGCCGGCGTCGACCTTGCTGCCGCCGCACGCGGCGAGCAGCGCGACGGGCACGATCATGGCCAGGGCCGCGGTGGCGCGGCCGGTCTTTCGTGAAGCCATGGAGACGAAGGTCCTCTCACTCGGCCGGGGGCGCTGGGAGGCGAGGCGCTCGTCGTGGTCGTCGTCTGGCCGTGGCGGGCTTCCCGGAGCGCGCCGGCGCTCGATGTGGTCGTGACCGGCGGTGTCGCCGCTCACGATTCGAGAACCTAGGCAGGGGTTGTTACCGGCCGTCGCGTGGCGTGTGACCGGCATGTTTCACAGGCTCGGGCCGGGAGAACCGGCACGCATGAATGGTGTTGGCAGGCAAGCGGCGTTCGGGGCCGTTAACAGAAGGGTGCGGCTGTTGATGCCCGGGGCCGTCCGCCAACCCGGGGGCCTCGGCCCCACCCGGGCCCTTCGCGGCCCCACCCCCTCACCTGAAAACTGCGTGTCGTGGTGAGGACTGCGGCACGGACAGCAGTTCCGACCGTGACACGCAGTTCTCAGGGTCGTTGGAGGGGCGCACACTGGCCGGGTGAGATTCTCGCGGGTGGTGCAGGCGTCGGCGCAGGTCGCGGCGACGCGGTCGCGGCTGGCCAAGACGCAGGCCGTCGCGCGGGCGCTGGCCGAGGCCGCCGAATCCGGCGCCCACGAGGCGCGACTCGCCGCCGCCTATCTCGCCGGGTCGCTGCCGCAGCGACGCACCGGGGTGGGCTGGCGCTCCCTGGCCGGCCTGCCCGCGCCCGCCACCGAGTCGACCGCGACCCTCGCCGAGGTCGACGCCGCCCTCGAGCAGCTCGCCGCCCTCTCCGGAGCCGGGTCGGCCGGCCGCCGCGCCGCGGCCGTCGCCGACCTCTTCGGCCGGCTCACCGCCGACGAACAGCGTTACCTCGCAGACCTGCTCACCGGCCAGGTGCGTCAGGGCGCGCTCGACGGGGTGCTGCTCGCCGCGATCGCCGCGGCCGCCGAGCTGCCCGAGGCCACGGTGCGCCGGGCCGTCATGCTCGCCGGGTCGCCGACGGAGGTCGCCGGCATCGCGCTCACCGAGGGCGCGGCCGGCCTCGACGCCATCGGCCTGGAGGTCGGCCGGCCGCTGCGGCCCATGCTCGCCGCCTCCGCTCCCGACATCGACGCCGCGCTCGCGCAACTTGGCCACGCCGGCCAGGCCGGGCAACCCGATCAGCCGGGCGAACCCGGCTCCGGCGCAACGCCCGTCGCGCTCGAACGCAAGCTCGACGGCATCCGCCTGCAGGTGCACAAACGCGGCCGCGACGTCGCCCTGTTCACCCGCTCCCTCGACGACATCACGAGCCGCCTGCCCGAGGTCGTCGAGCTCGTCGCCGCCCTGCCCGCCGACGCGCTCGTGCTCGACGCCGAGGCCATCGCCCTGCGCACCGACGGGCCCGGCGCCGGGCGACCGCACCCCTTCCAGGTCACCGGCGCCCGGATCGCCTCCCGCACCGACCCCGCCACCCTCGCCGCGACGACGCCGGTCACGACCTACGCCTTCGACCTGCTGCACCTCGACGGGGTCGACCTACTCGACCGGCCCGCCTCCGAACGGTTCGCCGCGCTCGCGGGACTGCTGCCCGAGAACGCCCTCGTGCCACGGCTCGTCACCGACGACCCGCGGACCGCCCAGGCGTTCTTCGCCGACCAGGTCGCCGCCGGCCACGAGGGCGTCGTCGTCAAGAGCCTGCACGCGCCCTACGCCGCGGGCCGCCGCGGCGCCGGCTGGATCAAGGTCAAGCCGCGGCACACCCTCGACCTCGTCGTGCTCGCCGTCGAATGGGGCAGCGGGCGCCGCCGCGGCACGCTGAGCAACATCCACCTCGGCGCCCGCGACCCCGCCTCCGCAACGGGATTCACGATGCTCGGCAAGACCTTCAAGGGCATGACCGACGAGATGCTCGCCTGGCAGACCCAGCGCTTCCTCGACCTGGAGACGGGCCGCGCGGGCCACGTCGTGCACGTGCGCCCCGAGCAGGTCGTCGAGATCGCGTTCGACGGGCTCCAGCGCTCCAGCCGCTACCCCGGGGGGCTCGCGCTGCGGTTCGCCCGCGTGCTGCGGTACCGCGACGACAAACTCGCCGACCAGGCCGACACGATGGAGACGGTGCGCGGGCTCGCGCAGGCCTGACGCACGTGGCCGACGCCACCGACCGGTGGGGTCGCGCTCGACGGCGATTCACGGCAGATTCTGAGGTGACTCCACGACAGACAGAGGGGAATCCCATGCCCGCCACCGACGAGCGCGACACCGACCACCGCGACCGACCGCCCGAGCCCGGGTCGCGCGACGCCGACCGTCGCGACGGCGAGCCGCGCGACGCGGACGCAGGCCAGGACGAGCAGGAATCCGGCCTCAAGGGCCTGATCGCCAAGGTCATGGCCTCGCGCGTCATGCGCGCCTTTCAGCGGTACGGCAAGGCCCGCGGCGCGCTGCTCGCCGGCGGGATCGCCTACTCGGCGCTGTTCTCCATCGTCGCGGCGCTGACGATCGCGTGGACGGTGTTCATGGCGACCCTTGGCGGCAACGCGCAGCTGCGCACGTCGGTCATCGAGGCCGTCAACCAGGTGCTGCCCGGCATCCTGCAAGACGGCTCCGGCGGCGGCATGATCAACCCCGACTCCCTCGTGCTGGACTCGGCCATCAACCCGGCGTCGATCATCGCCGCCCTCGTGCTGCTGTGGACCTCGATCGGCATGATGACGAACATCCGCCAGACCGTGCAGGACATGTTCGGCATCGTCGCCCCCGTCGAGAACTTCGCCGTGCAGAAGCTGCGTGACCTCGGCGGATTCATCGCCATGGCGATCGGCATCGTCGGCTCCGCCCTGCTCGGCACCGCCGCCGGCACGATGGGCGGCACGATCGCTGGCTGGATCGGCCTGGGCGACAACCCCGTCATCTCGTTCCTCGTGCGCGTGCTCGGCCTGCTCGTCGCCGCCGTCGTCGCCGCGGCCACCTTCGCCTTCCTCTTCCGCGTCACCGCCGCCGTGCGGCCGCTGCGCCGCGACCTGCTCATCGGCTGCGCTCTCGGCGGCGTCGCCGTGCAGATCGTGCTCGCGCTGGGCACCGGCATCGTCTCCTCGGTCAGCGACGACCCGCTGCTCGCCGCCTCCGCCTCGCTGGCCACGCTGCTGCTGTTCGTCAACCTGCTCTCGCGGGTGCTGCTGCTCGTGGCCGCCTTCACCGCCAACCCGCCGGCGCCGGTGACGCCGCAGTCCGACGAGGAGGTGCACTTCAAGGAGACGCCGAACTTCGTCACGGTCTCCGCCGAGCACACCCTCGACTGGGAGTACCAGGACGTCACCGGCCAGGTCGGCATCGACGAGAACCTGCGGTACGGCAAGACCGACCCCGTGCCCGACTACGACGTGCGCCCCGACGGCAAGCCCATCGACAAGCCCGAATACCTCGGCTGGTTCGCGCGCCGCCGCACCTACAAGAGCGCGCGCAAGCACGAACTCGCCGCCGTCAAGGCCCGCGCCCGCCTCGGCCAGCGCCCCCGCATCGAGAAGGCCGAGAAGGAGTACTGGGCCGAGCAGGGCGTCGAGGCACGCCGACCCCACCAGTAAGGGTCACGCGGCACGAGTTCTGCTGTGGGCGCATGGCTCGGTGTGCCCCTACGCCGCGGGGCGTTGGGTGCACAGGGCACGAACCGATTATGGTCACTGCATGCCCGGTTCCGCGCGCTTCAACGTTCGCCGCATTCAGCTTAGGCACTACCGCAGCATCGGCTCCTGTGACGTGCGTCTTGGCGCATTCACTGTCCTTGTCGGCCCGAACGGCTCCGGGAAGTCGAACTTCGTCGATAGCTTGCGGTTCGTCTCACAGGCCCTCAATGAGAATCTTGACAATGCCCTTCGCGACCGCGGCGGGGTCGCGGAGATTCGACGTCGATCCACAGGTCACCCCACGCATTTCGGGATCCGTCTTGAAGTAGGCACCGACGCTATGAGCGGAACATATGCTTTCCAAATCGGAGCTGTCAAGGGTGGAGACTACAGGGTCACGCACGAGTCGTGCCGAATCGACCGGGCCGAGTTTGGCGCGTCGTCGGTCGCAGTAGAAGTGCGTGACGGTGTGGTGACGAGATCCGATCTCCCAGTTCTGCCAAGGGCGAGTGCTGATCGGCTCTTTCTGGTCTCGCTCTCGGGGCTGCCCGAGTTCAGGGAAATCTTCGATGGGCTGTCGAGTTGCAACGTGTATAACCTGAATCCAGACGTGATGCGGCAACCGCAGAAGCCGGATCCCGGGGAGCTGTTAGCTCGTGACGGCGGCAACATAGCGAGCGTTCTGGCAACCCTCAGTCGCACCAAGCCCGATATGAAAGCTCGGATCGAGGACTATCTGCGCCATATCGTTCCAGGAGTAGAATCGGTGGAGCGTCGTGCGATGGGTGCGTGGGAGACGCTTGAGTTTCGGCAACGGGTCGCGGGCGCACCTAATCCCTGGACGTTTCAAGCTTCGTCGATGAGTGACGGCACCTTACGTGTCTTGGGAGTGTTGACCGCGCTGTTCGCGACGGACACTGCTTTCTTAAGTCCAGTGGCAATCGAAGAACCTGAGGCTGCACTTCATCCGGCAGCGGCTGGATTGTTGCTCGAGGCACTCCGAAGCGCAGCTGAGGCGAGGCAAGTGCTCGCCACCAGTCACAGTCCGGACCTGCTCGACGCATCTGTGGTGCCCGATGAGCTTCTCGCAGTGCGGGCAGATGAGGGAACGACAACAGTCGCCCCGCTGGATTCGGCCAGTCAAGCAGCACTCCGTGACCGGCTTTATACGGCGGGTGATTTGCTCCGAGTTGATCAGCTGCTACCAGAAGGCGTCGAGGAGCCACCGTTGGATCTATTCGCATGACGTCAGATCCAGCTTCCGTGAGTCGTGTCACCTCTGTCGTGGAGGGGCATGGTGAGGTGGCTGCTCTACCGATTCTGCTGCGCCGTGTAGCCGCGGAGCGGGGGTACTATCCACAGATTAACAAGCCGCACCGAATCGCGCGTTCGGACTTCCGCACTCGCAGGGTTGCTGACGCCTATCGGCTACAGCGGGCGCGAGCGACGCAGACGGGGGTGGTCGTCTTGTTGTGTGACTTGGACGATGATGATCTGCAGGAGCTGAATGCCGCTATCGCTCAGCAGGTGCCAATCTCGCCCGGCGTGGTCATCGGAGTGGCGGTGCGCGAGTACGAGGCTTGGTTCCTTGCTGCGCTCGGGTCCTTGCGCGGTCATCGCGCTGTTCGAGACAATGCTGCGGACTATGCCAACCCTGAAGGGCCTCGTAATGCTAAGAAGCCGTTAGAGGAGGCCATGACGGAATCCTACAAGGAGACTATTCATCAGCCTGCATTCAGTGAGTTGCTTGATCTAGAAGGCGCTCGCGGTCGCTCCTCCTCTTTCTCGTCTTTCTGTGAGTTGTTGTGGGCTGCGTTAGCCGCTGAAGATGCACGGAGGTAAAGGAGCAACACTGGGAGGGGTTTGTTTCACTGCGTCGGTTCGCCAGGACTACGGACATCGCAACTTTGACTCACGGCACCCTGCGGGCGGCTCCCTTGTCGGCGGACTGGGCGAACATCGCGAAGATCCGCAGCGCGGCCGAGACCTCGCGAGTCCGGTTGCGCGGCACCCAGCCGTGCGCCTCGCGCTCGGCCCGGCGACGGTCCAGTTCCTCCTGCGGCACAGCGAGATTCACGCGGCGGTCGGGGATCGAGAACTCGATGAGGTCGCCGTCCTCGACGAGCCCGATCGTGCCGCCGCTGGCGGCCTCGGGGGAGACGTGCCCGACCGACAGGCCCGAGGAGCCGCCGGAGAACCGGCCGTCGGTGATGAGCGCGCACTTCGGACCGAGCCCGCGGCCCTTGAGGAAGCTCGTCGGGTAGAGCATCTCCTGCATGCCCGGCCCGCCCTTGGGGCCCTCGTAGCGCACGACGACCACGTCGCCGGCCTCGATCTTTCCGCCGAGGATGAGGTCGACCGCCTCCTCCTGCGACTCGGCCACCTTGGCCGGGCCGGAGAACTCCCACTGGTGCTCGGGCACGCCCGCCGTCTTGACGATGCAGCCGTCGGGGGCGAGGTTGCCGGTGAGCACCGCCAGCCCGCCGTCGACCGTGTACGCGTGCTCGACCGAGCGGATGCAGCCGTTCTCGGCGTCGGTGTCCAGGCTGGCCCAGCGGTTCGTCGAGGAGAACGCCTCGGTCGTGCGCACCCCGCCCGGGGCCGCGTGGAACAGCTCGACCGCCTCGTCGCTCGCCGACCCGCCGCGGATGTCCCAGGCGTCGAGCCACGCGCGCAGCGATGGCGAATGCACCGCGTGCACACCGGTCTCCAGCATGCCGCCGCGGTCGAGCTCGCCCATGATCGCGGTGATCCCGCCGGCCCGGTGCACGTCCTCCATGTAGAACTTGTTCGTGTTAGGCGCCACCTTGACCAGGCACGGCGTCACCCGCGACATCGCGTCGATGTCGCCCTGGTCGAAGTCGATCTCGCCCTCCTGCGCGGCCGCCAGCAGGTGCAGGATCGTGTTCGTCGAGCCGCCCATCGCGATGTCCACCCGCATCGCGTTCGCCAGCGCCTCCCGCGTGACGATCGAGCGCGGCAGCACAGACTCGTCGTCGCCCTCGTAATAGCGCTTCGCCAGCTCGACGACGAGCCGGCCCGCCCCCTCGAACAGCTCCTTGCGCGCGGAGGCGGTCGCCAGCGTCGAGCCGTTGCCCGGCAGCGCCAGCCCGACCACCTCGAGCAGGCAGTTCATCGAGTTCGCCGTGAACATGCCCGAACACGAGCCGCACGTCGGGCACGCCGAGCGCTCGATCGTCGAGATGTCGGAGTCGGAGACCGACTCGTCGACCGACTTGATCATCGCGTCGATGAGGTCGAGCCGGGTGGTCGCGGTGCCGTCCTCGCCGATGACGGCGTTGCCCGCCTCCATCGGACCGCCGGAGACGAAGACCGTCGGAATGTTGAGCCGCAGCGCCGCGAGGAACATGCCGGGGGTGATCTTGTCGCAGTTGCTGATGCACACGAGGGCGTCGGCGGCGTGCGCCTGCACCATGTACTCCACCGCGTCGGCGATGACCTCGCGGCTCGGCAGCGAGTAGAGCATGCCGTGGTGGCCCATCGCGATGCCGTCGTCGACGGCGATCGTGTTGAACTCCCGGCCCACGCCGCCCGCCTCGGCGACGGCGCCGGCGACGAGCCCGCCCATGTCTTTCAGGTGCACGTGCCCCGGCACGAACTGGGTGAAGCTGTTGGCGATCGCGACGATCGGCTTGCCGAAGTCGCTCTCGGTCATGCCGGTGGCGCGCCACAGGGCGCGCGCGCCGGCCATGTTGCGTCCGTGGGTGGTGGTGCGGGACCGCAGGGCGGGCATCGTGACCTCTTTCACAACTCGTGGAACGACCTCGACACTAACGCCGCCACCCGGGCGCCCCTACGCCGGGAAGGCGACCGCGCGCTGCCGCCTGCGGATGTGTGCTTCGACACGATCCGGCCACACCTGCCCGCGTGCCCTTGCCGTCACCACCCGCGGCGGCGAACACTGCCTGCGTGACACCCCGGCCGAAGGCTGACCTCTCGGTCGAGGGCTGCGGCTAGAACCCCGGCTCTCGACCGAAAGGGCAGCCTTCGGCCAAGGGGGTACCCCGCACCGCACCGGCTCCGCACCGGCTCCGCCCCGCCCCTTCCCGCCCGAGGAGTTCTTGTGAAGAAGACGACCCGCATGAGCGCCCTGGCGCTGGTCACCGCCGCCGGCCTGACCCTGACGGCCTGCGGCGGCAGCACCGGTCCCGCCACCGACTCCGGCTCGGGGGGCTCCGGGGGCGCGGCCGCCGGCGGAGACTGTGCCAGCGAGGAGGTCTTCTGCGTCGGCCTCGTCACCGACATGGGCAACGTCGACGACAAGTCGTTCAACCAGTCCGCGTGGGAGGGTGCGCAGGCCGCCGCCCAGAAGATCGAGGGCGGGCAGACGAAGTACATCGAGACGACCGACACCAAGGACTACGCGAGCAACCTCAAGCAGTTCACCGACGCCGGCTACGACGTCGTCATCACCGTCGGCTTCCTCATGGCCGAGGCCACGACCGCGGCCGCGCAGTCGGCGCCCAACACGAAGTTCATCGCCGTCGACCAGCCGCAGGAGACGACGGTCGCGAACGTCTCGGGACTGGTGTTCCCCGAGGACAAGGCCGGGTACGCCGCGGGCTACCTCGCCGGCCTGCTCACCAAGACCGACAAGCTCGGCCAGGTGCTCGGCATGAAGATCCCGCCCGTCGAGAAGTTCGCCCTCGGCTTCACCGCCGGCGCCAAGGCCGCCAACCCCAAGGCCAGCGTCGCCACCGTCTACCACCCCGCCGGCGACAACGCCTTCTCCGACCCGGTCTGGGGCGCCACCACCGCGCGCCAGCAGCTCGGCCAGGACGTCGACGTCGTCTTCGGAGCCGGTGGCAAGACCGGCAACGGCGCGCTCGGCGAGGTCGCCAAGGCCTCCGGAGCCGGCACCTCCGTGTTCTGCATCGGCGTCGACACCGACCAGTGGGAGACGGTGCCCGAGGCCCGCCCGTGCCTGGTCACCTCCGCGACGAAGCTCATCACGCAGGGCACCACCGAGCTCGTCAACCAGGCCCACGACGGCTCGTTCAAGGGCGGCGACTTCGTCGGCGAGGCCGGCCTCGCGCCGTACCACGACCTGGAGTCGGCGGTGCCGGCCGACGTGCGCACCAAGGTGGGGCAGATCGTCGAGGGCCTGAAGAACGACACCGTCAAGACCGGCGTGAGCCTCGGCTGACGCGCGTGCCGGCGAGAACCGAACAGACCCCCGGGCCGCCCGCGGTCCCGCAGGAGCGGGCGCCGGACGGGCCCGGCTCGGGCTCGCGTGTGCGGGCGCGGCTGGCGCGCCACCAGGGCCTGGTCGTGCCGATCGTCGCGCTCGTGCTGGCGTTTGCGCTCGGCGCACTGCTCATCCGGCTGCAGGGCGTCAACCCGTGGTACGCCTACCGCACGCTGTTCGGGTCGGCGCTGCTCACCCCCGACGGGCTGCTGCGCACGCTGCAGAAGGCGACGCCGCTCGTGCTCGCCGGGCTCGCGGTGGCGGTCGCCCTGCGGGTCGGGCTGTTCAACATCGGCGCGCAGGGGCAGCTGCTGTGGGGCGCGATCGGCGCCGCGTACGTCGGGGTCGCCCTCGCCGGCTCCCCGGCGGTGATCATCCTGCCCGCGGCGTTGCTCGCGGGTGTGGTGTGCGGCTCGCTGTGGGCCGCGATCGCCGGCCTGCTCAAAGCGACCCGCGGTGTGCACGAGGTGATCTCGACGATCATGCTGAACTCGATCGCCGCCGGGATCATCGACTACCTCGTCTCGGGTCCGCTGAAGGCGCCGCGCCAGGTCATCCCCAAGTCGGCCCCGGTCGACCCGGCCGCCCGGCTCGGCGACGTCGGGGTCGTGCCGGTCGGGTTTCTGCTCGCCGTCGCTCTCGCCGCCGCCGTCGCGTGGATGCTGGCCCGCACGACCACCGGCTTCCGGTTCGACGTCGTCGGCAAGAACCGGTTCGCGGCGCGGTACGCGGGCATCGGCATCCCCGGGGTCGTCGTCGGGGCGATGGCCCTATCCGGTGCGCTCGCCGGGCTCGGCGGTGCCATCGAGACCCTCGGCGTCGTCGGCCACTACGAGTCCGGCAGCAGCGCCGGGCTCGGCTTCGACGGCATCACGATCGCGCTGCTCGCCCGGGCCAACCCGCTCGCGACGATCCCGGCGGCCCTGCTCGTCGGCGTGCTGCGCACCGGCGCCTCGAGCCTGCAGTTCAACACCGGCATCCAGCCCGAGGTCGTCGACGTGCTGCTCGCCGTCACGCTGCTGCTCGTGTCGCTGCCGATGATCGCCCGGCTCGTCGTCGGCCGCCGCGCCGGCCGCGGCCTGACCGTCACCAGCGGATGGGGGAACTGATGGGCCAGACCTCCGGCTTCTTCGCGGTCCGCCGGCTGTGGCTGTGGTGGGCGGCGCTCGTCGTGCTCGTCGCCTACGCCGGGTACGCGATCAACGCCCAGCTGACCCAGTCGCTGCTCGGGTTCTCGTGGAACTACGCGGTGCCGCTCGTGCTCGCCGCCCTCGTCGGGATCCTGGGCGAGCGCTCCGGGGTCGTCAACATCGGCATCGAGGGGCAGATGCTCGGCGCCGCGTTCGTCGCGTTCTTCGCCGCCGCGCTCTCCGGCTCTCTGCTCGTCGGGGCGCTCGCGGGCATCGGCACCGGGCTGCTCGCGGGTGCGTTCCTCGCGTGGACCACCGTCTCCTGGCAGATGGACCAGATCATCGCCGGGGTCGTGCTCAACATCGTCGCCACCGGGCTGACGTCGTTCTACTACCGGCAGGGGCACACGCTGCCGCAGGTCATGCCGCACCTCGAGGTGCCGGTGCTCAGCTCGATCCCGCTGTTCGGGCCGGTCTTCTTCACCGGCGGGCCGTTCGCGCTGCTCGCGATCGTCGCGGCGCTCGTCGTGCACTACGGGCTCTTCTACACCCGCTGGGGGCTGCGTACCCGGGCCGTCGGTGAGCACCCGCACGCCGCCGACACCGCGGGCATCGACGTCATCCGCATGCGGCTGCTCAACGTCACGCTCGCCGGGTCGCTCGCCGGCGCCGCCGGGGCCTACCTGTCGATGGAGGCCTCGAGCACCTTCGAGCGCGGGTTCACCGCCGGGCGCGGCTTTCTCGCGCTGGCGATCATGATCTTCGGAGCCTGGTACCCGCTGCGGGCGCTGGCCGCCGCGCTGTTCTTCGGGCTCATGGCCGGCACCGCCTCCCAGCTGCAGGCCGGCAACGTCGTCGCGATCCCCGAGCAGTTCGTCAACCTGCTGCCGTACGTGCTCACGCTCGTCGTGCTCGCCGTCGCCGCCGGCAAGGTGCGACCACCGGGCGCCGTCGGCGACCCGTTCGTCAAGGAGGACGCGTGAGCGCGGGCAGGCCGGCTCGCGCGCCGCGCCGGGTCGGGGAGCGCCTCCTCGACGTGCGGGGCGTCAGCAAGACGTTCGGGTCGGTGCGGGCCAACACCGACATCACGGTGCACGTCGACCGCGGCGAGGTCGTCGCGCTGCTCGGCGAGAACGGCGCCGGCAAGTCGACGCTCGTCAAGGCGATCTTCGGGCTGCTGCGGCCCGACTCCGGAACGATCGCGGTGACCGGGTCCGACCGCCCGATCACCGGCCCGGCCGACGCCATCGCCCGGGGAATCGGCATGGTGCACCAGCACTTCCAGCTCGTGCCGGTGATGACCGTCGCCGAGAACATCGTGCTCGGGCACGAGCCGGTGCGCGCCGGGCGCGTCGACCTGCGCGCGGCCCGGGAGCGGGTGCGGCAGCTGTCGAGCCGGTACGGGCTGGCCGTCGACCCCGACGCCCGCGTCGAGGACCTGCCCGTCGGGGCGCAGCAGCGCGTCGAGATCCTCAAGGCGCTCTCCCGCGACGTCGACCTGCTCATCCTCGACGAGCCGACCGCCGTGCTCACCCCCCAGGAGACCGACGAACTGCTGCGCGTCATGCGCGAACTCGCCGACGACGGCACGTCGATCCTGTTCATCACCCACAAGCTGCGCGAGGTGCTCGTCGCCGCCGACCGGGCCTATGTGCTGCGGGCCGGTGCGGTGGCCGGCGAGGTGCGGGCCGCCGACACCGACCAGGCGCAGCTGGCCCGGCTCATGGTCGGTCGCGACGTCGTGCTGCGGGTCGAGAAGCCGGAGGCCGAACCCGGCGCCGTCGTGCTCGACGTCGCCGACCTCGCCGTCGACGACGACCGCGGGGTTCCCGCCGTGCGCGGCCTGTCGCTGCGGGTGCGCGCCGGGGAGATCCTCGGCGTCGCGGGCGTCGAGGGCAACGGGCAGCGCGAGCTCGTCGAGGCGGTCGCCGGCATGCGGCCCGTCTCCGCGGGGACGATCCGCCTGGAGGCTCCGGCGGAGGCCGAACCGGAGGCGGGTCGGCCCGCCGACCTCACCCGGCTCGGCCCGGGGGGCGTGCACGCCGCGGGCGTGGGTCACATCCCGGAGGACCGGGAGAAGCACGGGCTCGTCGGCGGGCAGTCGATCGCCGACAATCTCGTGCTCAACCGCTTCGCCGAGCCGCGGTTCGCCCGCCACGGGGTGCGCGACCGGGCGGCTGTGGCGGCCAACGCGACCGCGCTGCGCACCGACTACGACATCCGCTCGGCGGGCATCCGCGCCACCGCCGGGTCGCTGTCGGGTGGCAACAAGCAGAAGGTCGTCGTGGCCCGCGAGCTGTCGGCGCAGCCGCGGCTGCTGGTGGCGGCCCAGCCGACCCGCGGCGTCGACGTCGGGTCGATCGAGTTCATCCACCGCCAGATCGTCGCGGCCCGCGACGGCGGGGCCGCGGTGCTGCTCGTCTCCGCCGAGCTCGACGAGGTGCTCTCGCTGTCGGACCGGATCGTCGTGTTGCACGAGGGACGCATCGTCGCCGAGGTCGCCCCGGACGTCGACCGCGCCGAGATCGGCCGGCTCATGGCCGGCGGCGACCGCGCGGCCGACGAGCAGGCCGCCGAGTGGGCCGGCCCCGCCGCGGGCTGATCCTCCTCGCGGAGCCGACGTCCTCGCGGGGCTGACGTCCTCGCGGAGCTGACGTCCTCGCGGAGCTGACGTCCTCGCGGGGCTGACGTCCTCGCCAGGCCGACTCCTCGCGGGCTGACCCCTTCGCGGGGCGGACCTCCTCGCGGGCCGAATCCTCGTCGGGCCCCCTCCGGGGCGGCGCCTCAATGCGCTCCACGCCCAGCGGACGCGTCGCGCGACGTGGCGCCGACCTCCCCGACCCACACCACGGGCCACACCGCGCTCGACTCGGAGACCAAATGCGCTCTGCGCGAGGTCTCTTCGGCGACTCTAGAAGCATCTGTCCGAGGGCCTTTGACCTAACCCTGACGCAGCGTTAAGTTTGAAACCTGACGTTGCGTCAGAGTATGGCGTCGAATCCGGTGGGGGACCGGACGCCTATCGACGAGCCGAGGGGAACTCCATGACTGTGCTGGCTCCACGCGGGCAGACCGCCCGTGCGCCCGACGTCGACGCGCGCGCGGAGCGTCCAGAGGGCGGCCGCCCGACCGGCTCCCGGACGCTCGGCAGCGCGTTCGACCCGCGCTCCAACAGCCTCGACGTGCTGCGGCTCGTGCTCGCCACCACGGTGGCGGTCGCGCATGCCGGCGCGATCGGCTTCGGTCGCCAGCCGGTGATCGGCGGCACGGAACTCGGGGAGTTGGCGGTCGACGCCTTCTTCGTGCTCTCCGGCTTTCTCGTGACCCGCAGCCTGCTGCAACTCGGCTCGGTCGGGCGCTACGCCTGGCACCGGTTTCTGCGGATCATGCCCGGGTTCTGGGTGTGCCTGCTGCTCACCGCCGGGCTCGTCGCGCCGGCGGTGGCCGCGCTCGAGGGCGGCGCCCCCGGCGCGGTTCTCGGGCAGTCCTGGGGGTACGTCACCCAGAACGGGCTGCTGTTCATGCGGGACTTCTCCGTGGCCGGCCTGCCGACCGGCACCCACCAACCGCACGTCATCAACGGGGCCCTGTGGACGCTGTTCTACGAGGCCGTCTGCTACGTCGGGGTGGCGGTGCTCGGGGTGCTCGGGCTCCTTCGCCGGCGCCGCGCCCTCGTGGTGGCCGGTGTCGTGGCCGTGTGGCTCGTCGTCGCAGGTCAGGAGGCGGGTCTGGTGCCTCTCGTCGGGGAGCTGTTCTGGCGGTTCTTCCTCATGTTCGGGCTGGGCGTGCTCGGCTACCTCTACCGCGACCGCCTCAGCGTCCACGGCCGCTGGGTGCTGCTCGCGGTCGCCGGTCTCGCCCTCGCGCTGTGGCTCGAGCCGGGCTACCGGGCGGTCGGCGGGGGCGTCGCGTTCGCGTACCTGTGTCTCGTCGCGGTGGTGCGCACGCCGTGGCTGCGGCACCGGCTCCGCGTGGATCTTTCGTACGGGATGTACGTGTACCACTGGCCCCTCGAGACCCTCCTCGCGACGGCCGGTGCGACGGCGCTGACGCAAGCCGGATTCACTGTCGCCGCAGTCGGACTCGCTGGTTTGGTGGCCCTGGCCTCGTGGTATCTCGTGGAGGAGCCGGCCTTGTCACACAAGGGATTTACGCCCTCGCGGCCGCGGCGGGCAGGCCGGTAGGCACCTGTCGGGCGACCTGTGGTGCCGATACCCTCGACCGCAGCAGGTGCGAGCAGGCGAGGGGGGACGATGCAGGACCGCCGAGCGCTGCTCATTCCCGCCCTCATCATCCTGTTCGGGGCGGGACTCGTGGCGATCGGGCTGTCGGTCGCCGTCTCGGCGTGGCGCACCTATCTGCGAGGCCGGGACCCCTCGACGCACACCCGCCCGCAGCCCGTGCGCACCCCCGCGGTCCACTCGATGTGGGCCGGCGTCCTGTGCGTCGCGGGCTGCGTGCTCAGCGGAGTCGGGGTCGTGCTCGCCCTGCGGATCGTCGGCTGACGGCCCATCACCAGCGCGGCGCCACCCGGGGCGCCGATAGCGTGGGAAATTTCGCCGGGTAGTCGCGGCGAAAGTTCCCACGCTGTTCGGGGGAGAAGGCCGGTCAGGCGGCGCGACGGTCCCACAGCCCCCGCACGTACGAGATCTGGCCCAGATGCTGGGTGATGTCGTTGACGACCGACACGAGCCGCACGGCCGCGGTGACCGGCGGATCCCAGTGGCGGTCGACGACCCGCTCGAGCTGCCCGTCGTCGAGCCCGGAGACGATCTCGACCGTGCGGCGGTGGACCGCCTCGTGGTACTCGATCAGCGGCTGCGTGTCGTCGACGACGAACGCGTCGACCTCGTCGCGGTGCTGGCCGTACCCGATGGCCTCGACCGGATAGGGCAGGGCGAACCGCTCGGCGAAGCCGTCGGCGGTCCACACCTGCTCGGCGTCGACGAGACCGGCGAGGTGATCGTCCTGCACGCGCGTCAGGTGCCACGCGAGCCAGCCGATCGGGTTGGCGTCGCC
>JBDIAM010000029.1:0-18014 GCA_039812445.1 Piscicoccus intestinalis
AGCCGGTGGGAGCCGGCGGGCTCGGCCTCCGCGCGTTCGCCGGGTGACTTGAAGTTGATCTCTTCGCCCCGGTGCGGGTCGGCCTCGAGGCCGTGTAGGTGATCACCAGGCTGGTGGGGGTGCGACACTGCGTCCTCCTCGGGTCCGGTGCGCGCCAAAGTACCGGCTCAACGGGCGACACGGGGGTCTTTGGAGATTTCCCCTTCGTCGGCTTTGTCGACCGCGCATGCGACAAGGCCCGCCTCCCTCCACAGGAGACGGGCCTTGTGTCAAGCGGTTGATACTAGAAGTTGATCATGTGGCCGGAGATGCCGTGCACGGCCTCCTTGACGGCCTCGCCGAGGGTCGGGTGCGCGAAGACGTTGCGCGAGACCTCGTCGGCGGTGAGATCCCACTGCTTGGCGAGGTTCATGACCGGCAGGAGCTCGGTGACGTCCGGACCGATCATGTGGCAGCCGAGGATCTCGTTGTACTTGGCGTCTGCGACAACCTTGACGAAGCCGACGGCGTCGCCGAGGCCCTGCGCCTTGCCGTTCGCGCTGAACGGGAACGTGGCGGTCTTGACGTCGTAACCCTTGTCCTTGGCCTGCTGCTCGCTGTAGCCCATCGAGCCGATCTGCGGCTGGCAGTAGGTGGCTCGCGGGATGAAGTCGTAGTCGATCGGCATCGTCTCGGCGCCGGACAGGGTCTCGGCGGCGACGATGCCCATGGCCTCGGCCACGTGCGCGAGCATGATCTTGGCGGTCACGTCGCCGATGGCGTACACGCCCTCGACGTTCGTGCGGCAGTAGTCGTCGATGGCGATCGCGCCGCGCTCGGTGAGCTCGACGCCGAGGCTGTCGAGACCGAAGCCCTCGACGCGCGGGGCGAACCCGATCGCGGACAGCAGCCGGTCGGCCTCCAGGACGTCTTCCTTGCCCTTGCTGGAGACGGTGACCTTGACGCCGGAGCCGGTGTCTTCGACCTTCTCGACCTTGGTGCCGGTGAGCACCTTGACGCCGAGCTTCTTGTAGTGCTTGGCGAGCTCCTTGGAGACGTCGGCGTCTTCGGTGGGCACCATCCGGTCGAGGAACTCCACGATCGTCACGTCGACGCCGAAGTTCTTCATGACGTAGGCGAACTCGACGCCGATGGCGCCGGAGCCCGCGATGATGATCGAGCCGGGAAGGTTCTCGTCGAGGATCTGCTCCTCGTACGTGACGACGTTCTTGCTCACCTTGACACCCGGCAGCATGCGGGTGACCGAGCCGGTGGCGAGGATGAGGTTGTCGTAGGTGACTTCGCGGCTGCCCTTGTCGCCCTCGACGGAGATCTTGCCCTTGCCCTGCAGGGTGCCCCACCCGTCGATCTCGGTGATCTTGTTCTTCTTCATGAGGAAGTGGACGCCCTTGACGATGCCCGCACTGACCTGACGGCTGCGCTTGTGCGTCGGGCCGTACGACATCGTGGCGTCGCCCTCGATGCCGAACTTCTTCTTCTCGCTGGTCAGCACGTGCGACAGTTCGGCGTTCTTCAGCAGCGCCTTGCTGGGGATGCAGCCGACATTGAGGCAGACCCCGCCCCAATACTGCTTCTCCACGACCGCGACGGACTTGCCGAGCTGGGCGGCGCGGATGGCCGCGACGTACCCGCCGGGGCCGGCACCGAGGACGACGACGTCAAAGTGATCTGCCATGGCGACACCTTATGTCCTCATCGGCGCGCGTCGCGCCCGCGCGGGTGCGAGATTGTGACCGTCCGATTCAGCGGCGCCGCGGGTGGACCGGTGAGTTCGGCACGTCCCGCGGCGGCCCGGCGATGGCCGCGAATCCGTCGCGGGTCAGCGCCGCCAAGGAGGGCGGGTGCTCCTCGTGGCGCAGCTGCCAGCGTCGGATCATGACGCTGCGCATGACGGTGACCGCGCAGCGCGCCCACACGTCGCACAGGTAGTCGTCATCGGCCGAGCGGGTGGAGCCCAGGCGGGCCCGCAGCGCGTCCCCGAGTGCGTCCTCCAGCCGCATGAGCCCCTCGACGACCGCGGGCCGGTTGGGGATCGCCACCCGGCCGTCGCGGTGAAACCACAGCGGCGACAGCGGCCCGGCCGCCTCGACCTGAGGGGCGATCTCGACCAGGGCCGCCTCGATGGCGCCCAGCAGGCCATCGGAGGCGGGCCGGCGGGCCACGGCGTCCGCCAGCACCGGGATCCAGGTCATGGCGTCTTCGAGGATGACCTCGTCCTTGCTGGCGTAGTAGCGAAAGAACGTCCGCTCGGTGACGTCGGCGGCTGCAGCGATCTGCGCCACCGTCGTCGCAGCGAATCCCTGTCGGCGGAACAGTTGCTCGGCCGACGTCTTGATCCGCGCGCGGGTGCGGGCCTTGTGTGCGGCGCGCCGGCCGGCGGGCTCGGGCGGTGTCGTCATCTCGGGCTCTCGACTCTGGGTGACCGCAGGACGCCCCGGCGCTGACCGGGGCGGGGGCGGTGCTGCTCGAACACCCAGTATCGCCGAGCTCCGGCTGCCTCGCCGTTCGGTACGGTGAGTCGTGACTGTCACGAATTCAGTCACCTATGACACTTAAGGAGTGCCCGTGCGCAATCTTGCCTCCCGATCCTCCTCGACCCTGTTCCTGCTGGGTGGTCTGGCGATCGTCTTCGGCGTCATCGCCGCGATCTGGCCCCTGTCGACCGCCGTCGCGCTCGTCATGCTGTGGGGTGCGTACGCGCTCGTGGACGGCATCGGTTCGTTCGTCGCCGCCTTCGGTCAGGGTCTGCGGGGCGCGACCCGGGCGCTGTTCGTCGTCGGCGGGATCGTCGGCGTTCTCGCCGGATTCATCGCGCTGTTCCGCCCGATCAGCAGCGCGGTGGCGCTGGCCTGGGTGCTGGGCATCTGGCTCGTCGTGCGTGGCGTCCTGGAGATCGTCGCGGCCTTCGGGCACGTCGAGGCGCGACCGCGGTGGCTGGTCGTGGTGGGCGGCGTGCTGTGGATCGTGGCCGGCATCCTGTTCGTCGCCAACCCCGGGGCCGCCGCACTGACCGTCAGCCTGTGGCTCGGTGTCCTCGCCGTCCTGTGGGGCGTCCTGCTCATCGGTGCAGGCCTGGCCGTGCGTGGCGCGGCCCGTTCCCGCGGCGAGGCCGACCGGCCGGCGTGATCGCCACCCGGTCGGTCCCGTCCGCCGCGCCGAGCCGTTCGCTGCCGCCCCGGGAACCGGGCCGATGAGCGAGCCGGCCCCGGAGCCCGTCGAGTCCGATGAACCCCTCGAACCCCGCGATCTGGGGAGTCGGGCGCGCACGACGGGCCTGGCCGTCGGCTACGGCGCGATCGCCGGGGCGGTCTCGGGGCTGACGCTGCTGGTCATGCAGGGCGCTCAGCACCTGATCTGGTCGGGGAGCGACGCATGGTGGTTCAGCGTGCTGGTCATCGGACTCGGCGGGTGCCTCGTCGCGGGCCTGCGGGCCTTCGTCGACGACCGTGACCTGGACGCCCAGATCGCGCAGTCCGCCGATCCGCTGTCGTTGCGCCGCCGCAAGATCGCGCTGCTGGCGCTCTCGGCGACGATCGCGGTCGGCTTCGGGGGCGCCATCGGCCCGGAGGCGGGCCTGCTGGCCGTCGTCTCCGAACTGTCCGCCATCGTCAGCGTGCGGATCGCCCGCAGCCACGCCGAGGCGACCCTCATCGGGCGGTCCGGGACGGCGGGCGCCCTGGCCGGCCTGTATTCCTCCCCGCCCGGGGCGGTGGCCTACGACGACGACACACTGGCTCCGCCCAAGGTGCTGCTCGTCATCGCCGCCGCGGCGGGATTCGTCGCCTTCGCGCTGGTGATGAGCGTGGGCGGCTCGGGTGGCCTGTCGATCGGCATCCCCGACTACCGGATCGCGTCGGCCACCGACCTGCTGTGGGCCGCTCTTCCCGCCGCGGCCGGCGCCGCGGCCGGATGGGTCTATCTGCGCGTTCGGCGCCTGCTGTCGGGCGCGCTCGCGCGCTGCGGACCGATCCCGGTGCAGACGCTGGTGGCCACCGCGCTGTCGCGGCCCTCGCGGCGGTCGTCCCGTTGGTCCGGTTCTCCGGTCACCACGACTTCGCGACCCTGGCGCAGTGGAGCGGATCCGGCGCGTGGGCGGCGCTGGCAGGCCTGGCGATCGCCAAGATCCTCGCCACGGCCCTGTGCGTGGCCGGCGGCTGGCGCGGCGGCGAGTTCTTCCCGCTGCTGCTCATCGGCGGCGCCGCCGGCGCGGCCTGCTCGGCGCTCGTGGCCGACCTGCCCATCGCGGTCGGCCTCGTCGCCGGCCTGGCAGCCGCGACGACGATGGGTCTACGCAGGCCCCTGGCGGTGCTGCTCATCTGCGTCTTCGTCGTCGAGGGGCAGGCCCTGGGGGCACTGCTCGTCGGCGTCCTGCTCGCCGCGGTGCTGTGCCGGCTGACTCCTGCGCAGGACGCCCCGGCGCCGGCCGTCAGCCGCTCGTGACCTCGCGGGGTCTCAGCCGCTCGTGACCTCGCGGGCGGCCAGGCGTGCGGCGTCGGCGGACTCGTCGTCGGGCAGCGTCTGGGAGGCCCGTTCGGCGGCGACGCGCTCGCGGTACAACTCGACCTCTCGGCGCGTCTGGTCGTCGGTCCAGCGCAGGACGGGGGCCATGATCGCCGCGGCGGCCGGGGCGGCGCCGACGCCGCGATCCCACGCCTCGATCGAGATGCGGGTGCGCCGCGCGAGCACGTCGTCGAGGTGACGGGCGCCCTCGTGGCTCGCGGCGTAGGCGACCTCGACGCGCAGGTAGTCTTCGGCGCCCTCGAGCGGGAGCCCGAGTTCGGGCTCCGCCTCCACGAGTTCGAGCAGCTCGCGGATGCTCGACCCGTACCGCGCGAGCAGGTGTTCGATCCGCGCCGGGTGCAGCCCGCTGCGCGTCGCCAGCTGATCGCGCTGGTTGCGGATCGCCCGGTAGCCCTGGGCCCCGAGCAGCGGCAGCCGCTGCGTGGTCGACGACGGCACCTTGCGGGCGAGGCCGTTGACGGCCTCGTCGACCGCGTCTTTCGCCATGACCCGGTACGTCGTGTACTTGCCGCCGGCCACGACGACGAGGCCGGGGGCGGTGTGCGCGACGATGTGTTCGCGCGAGAGCCGACTCGTGCTGTCCGACTCGCCGGACAGCAGCGGCCGCAGGCCGGCGTACACGCCCTCGACGTCGGCGGGGGTCAGCGGGACCGCCAGCACCGAGTTGACGTGCTCGAGGATGTACTCGATGTCGGCGCTGGTGGCGGCCGGGTGGGCCTTGTCGAGTTCCCACTCGGTGTCGGTCGTGCCGACGATCCAGTGCCGGCCCCACGGAATGACGAACAGCACCGACTTCTCGGTGCGCAGGATCAGGCCGGTCCTGGCGTGGATGCGATCCTTGGGCACGACGATGTGCACGCCCTTGGAGGCCCGCACCTTGAACGTGCCGCGCTCGTTGAGCATGCGCTGGGTGTCGTCGGTCCACACGCCGGTGGCGTTGATGACCTGCTTGGCCTTGATGTCGAATTCCGTGCCGCTCTCGCGGTCGCGCGCCGTGACGCCGGTGACCCGTTCGCCCTGGCGCAGGAAGCCGGTGACCTCGATGCGGTTCGCGACCAGCGCCCCGAACGAGGCTGCCGTGCGGACGAGTTCGACAACGAACCGGGCGTCGTCGACCTGGGCGTCGTAGTACTGCAGCGCGCCGGTCAGGGAGTGCGGCTTGAGCCCGGGGAACAGCTTGAGGGCCTGGCGCCGGGTGAGCTGCTTCTGCAGCGGCAGGCCGGCGTCCGTGCCGCCGAGCCGGGCCATGCCGTCGTACAGCGCCACGCCGGAGCCGATGTAGAACCGCTCCCAGCTGCGGGTGAACGGGAACAGGAAGGGCACGGGCCGCACGAGATGCGGGGCGATGTCGGTGAGCAGGCGACCCCGCTCCTGCAGGGCCTCGGCGACGAGGCGGAAGTCGAGCATCTCCAGGTAGCGCAGGCCACCGTGGATGAGTTTCGAGCTGCGGCTGGAGGTGCCGCTGGAGTAGTCGCGGGCCTCGATGAGACCGGTCGTCAGGCCGCGGGTGACCGCCTCGAGCGCGGCGCCGGCCCCGGTGACACCGCCTCCGACGACAAGCACGTCGATCTCCGGACCGGAGGCCAGTTGCCGGATGGCGGCGGCGCGCGCCTGGGCCGACAGCGTCGACGCTGCGGACGGTGTCGAGGTCATCGACTCACCCTTTCGCTGCTCGGTACTTTGCAACTCGGTCCCGTCGGCCCCCCACGAGCCCCTAGGCCCCCACGACCTTCCTGCCGTGAACCTACCCGGCCGCGAGGCGCTCAGCCAGGCAGCGCGCGGCCCGGCCCGGCGGCCGTGCCGACGCGGCCGCGCGGCGGTCGTGGCGACGCGGCTGCGCGGCGGTCGTGGCGAAGCGGCCTGCTCGGCGCTTCGGCAGGTGGCAGGATCGAGCCGAACGCCAGGCGAGACGGTGAGGGACATGAGCGACAAGACGCAGAGCGGCAACTACTTCGAGGACTTCGCGATCGGCCAGGAGATCGTGCACGCCACCCCGAGAACGGTCACCGAGGGCGACCTCGCGCTCTACGTGGCGTTGTACGGATCGCGGTTCGCCGCCACGAGCGCCGAGACGTTCGCTCGCGACCTCGGCTACCCGCGGATGCCCGTCGACTCGCTGCTCGCCTTCCACCTCGTCTTCGGTAAGACCGTGCCCGACATCTCTCTCAACGCCGTCGCCAACCTCGGCTACGCCGGCGGCCGCTTCGGGGCGCCGGTGTTCCCCGGCGACACGGTGAGCACGACCTCGACGATCATCGGGCTCAAGCCCAATTCCTCGGGCAAGAACGGCAACGTCTACGTGCGTTCCGTCGGCGTCAACCAGCATGGACAGACCGTGCTCGAGTACGTGCGCTGGGTCATGGTCAACCGCCGCACACCGACCGACGACATCGGCGAGACCGTGATCCCACAGCTGCCGGGTGCGGTGTCCGCGGACGACCTCGTCGTGCCGTACGAGCCGGGGGCCGCTTACGACGAGCGCCTGCAGACCCTCGCCGGCAGCACCCACCTGTGGGACGACTACGAGCCGGGGGAGCGGATCGACCACGTCGACGGCATGACGATCGAGGAGTCCGATCACATGCTCGCCACGCGGCTCTACCAGAACACCGCGAAGGTGCACTTCAACCAGTTCGCGCAGAACGACAGCCGGATCGGGCGCCGCCTCATCTACGGCGGGCACATCATCAGCCTGGCCCGGGCACTGTCGTTCAACGGGCTGGCCAACGCCCACGCGATCGCCGCGATCAACGCCGGCTCCCACAGCAACCCGACGTTCGCCGGGCACACGATCCACGCCTGGAGCGAGGTGCTCGAGCGCCTGGAGGTGCCCGGCCGCGCCGACGTCGGCGCGCTGCGGCTGCGTACCGTCGCGACCAAGGACCGGCCGTGCGCCGACTTCCCGTACCGCGGCGAGGACGGCAAGTACCTGCCCGACGTCGTGCTCGACCTCGACTACACGGTGCTGATGCCTCGCCGGTGAGCCCGTGAGCCGGCGTCCGCGGTGAGCGTGGCCCAGAAGACCTTGGCGTCAGAGACGAGGTCGGCGCGCTCATCGTGACGCGGCCAGGGTGAGGCTGTGCGGGCGACCCGCGTCGTCGCGCCAGCTGAGCGTCGCCGGACCGGTGGTCGCGCCGGAGCCGGCCGGGCTCGCCGACGCGAACACCGCGAGTCGCGCTTCGTCGTCGTTCTCGACGATCTGCGTCTGCACGCTCCACGGGCCACCCGCGGTGGTCAGCCGCACCTCGGTGCTGCCCGAGGGCAACACCCCGGCCGCCAGATCGAGGGTCGGTTGCTGCTCGGGGGTGGCGGCGGGGGTGTCGCGCCAGCGGCATGCCGAGGGCGGCGGCGCGTCGGGGGTGCAGGCGCCTCCCGACGCCTGGACCCGCCACAGCGCCGACGGCTGCTCGTAGATCGTCGCCCACCGGGCGGCGGTGCCGAACCTCGCCTGGCGAAGAGGGCCGTGCAGGCCGTAGGCCGTCTGCTCGGACAGCCAGGTGAGGTCGTCGCCGACCGTCGCCCCGGGGCTCTGTTGCGCCAGGAAGCTCCAGCCTCCGGGGAGTTCGGTCACCGTCGTGCGCATGCTCGGGTCGTCGTGCAGGGCCGTGGGCGCCCGGAACACTCCGATCCGCACGCGCGGCTCGTCGGGCAGCGTGGTCACCGAGCCCGCGCCCAGGGAGTCGACCACGTCGTCGAGGTCGACGCTCCAGACCGGCTGTGCGGTGGCGCCGTCGACGCGCTCGACAGCCACCGTGCCCGCGCCCGTGGCGAGATCGCCCTGCCAGTGGATGTCGAGGCGGATCGGCGGCTCACCGACCTGCACCGAGGTGCCGTCGGCATCCGGCGTCGGGGCGGCCGTACCGCTGACGATGCTCGGACCGGCCGGCACCGTCGCGTTCCGGGCCCCCTGGACGACCGGGTAGACCACGGCTGCCAGCACCGCCACGGCAGTGACCGCTCCGAAACCCTGTGCCGCACGTCGGCGACGCAGGGCGCCGCGACCGGCTCGCAGCACCCGGGTTTCGTCGATCGCCAGATCAGGCGGGGTGTCGAGCTCACCGATGAGTTCCGTGAGCTCCGGTGGGCGAGATGTCATGACCGGCTCCCTTCGGCGGTGCGGTTGGTGGCGAGTGCGGCACGCAGGGTGGCGAGCCCGCGGGAGGTGGCGCTCTTCACGGCGCCGACGCTGATGCCCATCGCTTCGGCCGTCTGGGCCTCCGACAGGTCGTGGTAGTGCCGCAGCACGACGGCTGCCCGCTGGCGCTGCGGGAGGAGCTGGAGCAGATGCACCAACTCGTCGCGCACCTCGACCCGCGCCAGCGCCGGATCGGAGCGACCCGTCTCCGGTAGCGCGGCGTCGGGTGGTGGTGCCTCGCGCGTGCGCCGCCGCCAGGCGTCGGTGCGTTCGTTGACGAGGATGCGGCGGGCGTAGGCGACCGCCTCGTCGGTGCGCACCCGCGGCCACGCCACGTACGTCTTGACGAGCGCCGCCTGGACGAGCTCTTGCGCCGCCTCGGGGTCGGCGGTGAGCAGCCACGCGGTACGCAGCAGCGACGGGCTCGCCGCGCGCATGAAGGCGCTGAACTCCGCGTCGCGGACGGCGGTTCTCATCGCGCTCTCCTTTGCTGACGGCGTTGGCGAAGGCGTGTGGCGGCTCGTGGCGACCTTCGCGGTCACGGCCTGCTCTGCACCTGTGTGTACCTTCTCTACCGAGCAGGGGCGACAAAGGTTGCCTCGGTTCCCCGATGTCTTGTCCTGTCGGTGGCGGCACATAGGCTCGGGGGGTGCGTATCGATCTCCACACCCACTCGACCGCCTCGGACGGCACCGGCTCGCCCGCGCAGGTGGTCCGTGAGGCGGCTCAGGCCGGTCTCGATGTGGTCGCCCTGACGGATCACGACTCGACGCGTGGGTGGGCGGAGGCCGCCGCGGCGGCGCTGGAGCACCGCGTCGACCTCGTGCGCGGCATGGAGATCTCGTGCACCTACTGGGGCACCAGCATCCACCTGTTGAGCTACCTGCACGACCCGACCTTCGCCCCGCTGCTCGACGAACTCGAGCACGCCCGCGAGAGCCGCGGCTCGCGTGCCCGGCGCATCGTCGAGCGGATCGCCGCCGACGTGCCGCTGGAGTGGAGCGACGTGCAGGCCCAGGTGGAGCCGGGGGCGACCGTCGGGCGGCCGCACATCGCCGACGCGCTCGTGGCGCGCGGGGTGGTCGCCGATCGGGGTGAGGCCTTCGACCGCTTCCTGCACAACGGCTCGCGCTACTACGCCTCGCACTATGCGATCGAGGTCGTCGATGCCGTCGAGCTCGTCCTCGCCGCCGGGGGAGTGCCCGTGTTCGCGCACCCGTTCGCGCAGTCCCGCGGCCGGATCGTCGACGAGTCGGTCATCGCTTTGATGGCCGACGCGGGGCTGGTGGGCATCGAGGCGCACCATCCGGATCACACCCCGGCGCAGACCCGACGGGCGCTCGAGGCCGCCCGGACGTTCGGGCTGGTCGTCACCGGCTCCAGCGACTATCACGGCGACGGCAAGCCGAACCGCCTCGGCGAATGCACCACCTCGGTGGAGTCGTTGGAGGCCATCCTCGCCGCGGCCTCCGGGGTGCCGCTGATCGCCGGGAAGGCCGGTGCCGCCACGCCCTGATCACGGCCCTGATCACGGCCGCAGCGTCCGGCCTCGCACGTCCGGCCTCGCTCGGCGCGTGCGAACCACCGGGCGGTCCGACTCCGGACACGGCGAAGCGCCCCGGACCGGGAGGGAGAGGTGGTCCGGGGCGCTTGCGTGACGCCCTGAGGGGGGAGGGGATCGGGCGTCGGGAACGAGTCGGCCGCCTCACAGAGGGGCGGAGACGGACGCTCGGAAGTCGATCAGCTCAGGTACTCGACCTGCTCGGATCCGCGGCCGGCGCGAGCCGCCAGAGCGGACAGGCCCACGGCGATGCCGCCGATGACGGAGACGCCGACGGTCGGCAGTGACAGCGCGACCCACAGGCCGGGCAGTGCGATGACGGCCAGAGCGAAGAATCCGATGGCGAACGCGAAGACCCGAGCCCCATCACGGGCCTGCACGAGCGAAGTGGACTGCATGATGTTTCCCCCAATTTCTGCGTGCCGAGTCGCAGACCGTGAAACTTCGGTTGTCTGCGGTGCGGCCCCCCAGCCGCCCCCCGGCGTCTTGGACGACTGTATGGGAACAGCTGAACGTGCGTCCAGCTGATCCCGTCATCTGAGATGCCGGCGCCTGCCGCCGAGCCGGATCAGGCGGCGAAAAGGGGTGGGGCCGAAGTGTCTTCGGTCCCACCCCGAGTCGCTCGGTCGGCGTGCGCGCGGAGCCGGTCAGCCCTCCTGGCCCTCGCCGCTACGCTCCACCCGACGCCCACCGCGGGTGCGCCGGCGGCTGCGCTGACGCCCACCGCGGGCGCTGCCCTCACCGGTCTCCTCGCCCGCTGCCCCGTCCGTGCGGGAGCGACCGCGGCCGCGTCGCGGCTCCCCGCGTCCGGTGCCGGGCCCTCCGCGGCCTCGACCTCTGGAGTCCCTGGAGTCTCTGGAGTCCCTGGAGTCCCGGTGCGTGCGGTTGCTGCCGCCGGAGCGACCCGTCTCCCCGAGGTCCTCGACGGCCTCGGCCTCCAGGCCGGCCCTCGTGCGCGCCGACTTCGGCAGGCGCCCGGTGACGGAGGGATCGATGCTCAGTTCGCTGAACAGGTGCTCGGAGGAGGAGTACGTCTCCTGCGGGTCGGGGATGCCCAGGTCGAGGGCCTTGTTGATGAGGCCCCAGCGGGGCAGGTCATCCCAGTCGACGAGCGTGATCGCGACGCCCGTGTGGCCGGCCCGCCCGGTGCGGCCGGTGCGGTGCAGGTAGGTCTTCTCGTCCTCGGGGCACTGGTAGTTGATGACGTGGGTGACGTTCTCGACGTCGATGCCGCGGGCCGCCACGTCGGTCGCGACGAGGATGTCGACCTTGCCGTTGCGGAAGGCTCGCAGCGCCTGCTCGCGCGCACCCTGCCCGAGGTCACCGTGGATCGCGGCGGCCGCGAAGCCGCGCTCGCTGAGCTCCTCGGAGACCTTGGCGGCCGTGCGCTTGGTGCGGGTGAAGATGATCGTCAGGCCGCGGTCCTTGGCCTGCAGCACGCGGGCGAGCAGCTCGACCTTGTCGAGCGCGTGGGCGCGGTAGACGAACTGTTCGATGGCGGCGACGGTCTTGCCCTCGTCGCCCTCGGTGAGCGCGCGGATGTGCGTGGGCTGGCTCATGTAGCGCCGCGCCAGGGCGACCACTGCGCCGGGCATCGTCGCGGAGAACAACATGGTCTGCCGCGACCCCGGGATCTGGGCGAGGATCTTCTCGACGTCGGGCAGGAATCCCAGGTCGAGCATCTCGTCGGCCTCGTCGAGCACCACGGTGCGCACGTCGGACAGCGCGAGGTGGCCCTGCTTGTTGAGGTCGATGAGGCGTCCCGGGGTGCCGACGATCACCTCGACGCCGCGGCGCAGCGCCTCGATCTGCGGTTCGAACGCGCGCCCGCCGTAGATGCTCTCGACGCGGATGCCCCGGCGCTTTCCCGCGTTCTTCAGATCCCCCGTGACCTGCGTGCACAACTCGCGGGTGGGCACCACGACGAGGGCCTGCGGGCGCCCCGGGTGCAGCAGGGAGTCGAACCCGGCGTCGCCGGGCGCGACGACCTTGTTGAGCAGCGGCACCCCGAATCCGAGGGTCTTGCCGGTGCCGGTCTTGGCCTGGCCGATGATGTCGCTGCCGCTCAGCGCGACCGGCAGGGTCATGGCCTGGATGGGGAAGGGGTAGACGATGCCGACGTCGCTGAGGGCGCCGACGATGTCGGGGTGGACGCCGAAGTCGCCGAACGTGGGCTGCTCCGTCGTCGTGGTGGTTTCGCTCATGTGAAGGTCTCTCGATCGATGACGCCCGGGGCTGCGCGCCGCGGCGTGGCGGTCAGGGCCGATCGGAAACGTTCAGGTCGCGCCGGGAGGGCGGGACCGGTTGGGTGGTACCAGGTGTCGTTCGCGCCGCACCGACCGCGCAGTCACAGCAAGTCGCAGTCAGGGGGCCGAAGAGCAATGGCCTGGGATGTCGTGTCGGGCCGACCGGGCACCTGTTGACGCGTCCATGATACCCGCCTGTCGGCATGAGGACGTTCTGCCCGGTTTCCGCGGGTGTTGCGGCGCCGCCCGCGTCGGAGAAGTGAGAGCCCCGGCGGGCGCCGGGGCTCTCACTTCTCGGGTGCGTCCGATGGGACGCGGGGGTGTCGGTCAGACGCGGGTGCGTCCGGCCGTGACCCGCATGTAGATCGCGATGAGCACGACCGCCACGGCGACACCGGCGATGATGCCGGGGATCGACAGCGCGCTGGAGCTGGCGCTGGTCAGCGTGGCGACGAGCCACGAGCCGATGGCCGAGCCGAGGATGCCGAGCACGATGGTCATGACCACCGAGATGTTCTGCTTGCCCGGCATGACGAGCCGTGCGAGGGCGCCGATGATGGCACCGATGATGATTGCGGTGATGATGGTCCCGATCACGGGTCCACTTCCTTCCTGACGTCCGGTGGTGTTTTCCGGTGGTGAACCCACTCGCGGAGGCGATTGGGCGCACCGATGACCCTTCAACGGTGCCCACGTCCGACGTCGAATATGCGTGATTGGTTGCGTGTCGACCGCTCGCAATCAGATCGTTGCAATGGCCTTCGGAGCCGGTTCGCCCCGCACGTCGGTGCGCTCGGCGAATTCCTTTACAGCTGACCGAAACCCACGCCGCCCTTGCGCGCGGTGCCGATTTCGACGTACGCCAGGGTGCCGGCGGGCACGAGGACGACGGTGCCCTTGCGGTCGACGAGACGCAGTGGGCTGCCTGACGACAGGCTCTGCGACACGGCCTTCTCCACGCTCTCGGGGCTGTCCTCGCTCTCGAGCGTGATCTCCCGCGACGTGTGCTGCACGCCGATCTTGACCTCCATGGCCATCTCCTCTCTGGGCGGGGCAGCTGGCCCCGCGCGGATGCTGTCGGTCCGGGGGCGCCGACGGGCCCCGGACGTCCCGGTCCAGGGTAGACAGCCGCGCGACACCGACTCCGCTACGGGGTGGCGCGTTGGCCCGGCTTGGCGTCGCCGTCGGTGCGGGGCAGCCCGCGCATGCCGCGCCACGCGAGCTGGGAGACCAACTGCACCGCCTGCGCCTGCGGCATCTCCTTGCCGGTGGCGAGCCAGTGGCGCGCGGCGACCTGGGCCATGCCGACGACCCCGGTGGCCAGCAGGAGCGCCTCGTGATCGGAGAAGTCGGTGTCATGGCGGATCAGCTCGGCCACGGCCTGCGCGCAGTGTTCCTGGACGACGTCGATGCGGCTGCGCACCTCCGGGTCGTTGACCAGGTCGGACTCGAAGACGAGCCGGTAGGCGCCGCTCTTTCGCGCGACGAACTCGAAGTAGGCGCTGATCGTCGCCTGGACCCGCTCCTTGTTGTCCTCCGAGGACTGCATGCTGGCCAGCACCTCGGAGATGATCTCCTCATCGGCCGTGTCCAAGAGCGCCAGGTAGAGCTCGCGTTTACCGGGAAAGTGTTGGTAGAGAACCGGTTTGGAAACTCCGGCGCGTTCGGCGATCTCGTCCATGCCGGCCGCGTGGTAGCCGCGGTCGACGAAGATCGCCTGCGCGGCCTCGAGCAGTTGCGCGCGCCGCGCCGAACGGGGGAGACGCACACCCCGGGCCGTGCTCATGGGTAGCTCCTCGGTCGCCACGACACTCCTGCCGTCAAGAGGTCCGAGTCGGCATCCTAACCGGCACCACGGGCTCCCGGGAGGCCTTCGCGGAGCCCTTCGAGGGTGTGGCTGCCGGCGGACAGCGCCCCATCGGAGCAGTTCGCGGCGGGTGTGGCCGCGCTCGGGCAATGGCCCGGAGTGTCGCGGCGCGAGTCTTGTCGGTGCTCGGTGATGTCATCGACCTCGTGATCAACCAGGCAGTCTCCGACCCCCGCCCCGCACCCTCGCGCGACGGCGCGACACCGTCGTGGTCTCTCCTCGACGACGCCCAGCGCCGGGGAGCCGGCGCGGGCCCCTCGGCCGCCGCGAACCGCTCCCGCACCGGCCGCGTCCGTCGCGTGCTCGGGGCTCCGGGCACGGGCAAGACGACGGTGGCTCTGCACCGGGTGGGCCAGGCCGTGACCGCGGAAGGGCTCGACGTGCAGCAGTGCCTCCTCATCGCCCCGAGCCGGGTGCGGGCCGGGGTGCTGCGGGAGCGGCTGACTCGCATGCTCGGTGGCACGACCAGCCACGTCACCGTGCGCACCATGGAGTCCCTGGCGTTCTCGCTGGTGCGATCGCGAGCCGCCGGAGAGCTCGACACGCTGCCGCAACTCATCACCGGGGCCGAGCAGGACGTGATCCTCGCCGAGTTGATGAGCGGACACACGCTCGGGTCGGGGCGGGGCCCCGCGTGGCCCGAGCACCTGCGCGAGGCGGCGGGTACCCGGGCCCTGCGCGGCGAACTGCGCGAGCTGCTCATGCGGGTGGCCGAAGAAGGCGTCGACGCCGGGCAGCTGCGCGACCTGGCCCGGCGCCACGGGGTGCCGGCCTGGTCGGCGGCGGCCGACGTGCTGGCCGAGTATCAGGAGGTGACGGCCCTGGCAAGCCCGGGAGCGGTCGACGCGGCGGGGCTGCTCGCCCAGGCCCTCGACTGCCTCGGCGACCCGGAGGCCGTGTCGCGCCTGCTCGGGCAGCTGCGGCTCGTCGTCGTCGACGACGCCCAGGAGCTGACCGCGGCGGGGGTGCGATTGTTGCGCCGACTCGGTGAGCTCGGCGTCGAACTCGTGCTCGTCGGCGACCCCGACGCGGCGACCCAGGCGTTCCGCGGGGCGCGTCCCGAGGCGCTCGGTTCCTCGTGGGACGTGGGGGGCGATGCGGGGCGCGCTGCTGGGGGCGCCGCTGCCGATGGGCCGGTGGCCGCGGACGAACTGGTGGTGCTGCGCCGGTCATACCGGTCCGGGCCCGCGCTCGGCGAGGTCGCGAGCCGGGTGAGCGCTCTCGTCGGTGCCGCGGGCGGCGTGGCGCACCGGCGACCCGAGACCGTCCGGGAGGGGGGCCGCCTGGAGGTGGCGGTGGTGCCGTCGGCGGCGGCCCAGGCCCGGCACGTGGCCACGCTGCTGCGTCGGGCACACCTGCTCGACGGGGTGCCGTGGGAGCGACTGGCGGTCATCGTGCGTACCGGCGCGCAGGCTGCTTCACTGCGTCCGGCGCTCGCCGCCGAGGGCGTGCCGGTCACGGTGCCCGGCGCGCGGGTGCCGCTGCGGGAGGAGCCCGCGGTCCGACCGCTGTTGACCCTGCTGCGGCTGAGCCTGGCCGAGCGCCCCACCCTCGACGCAGCAGGCGTCACCGACCTGCTGGTCTCACGGGTCGGCGGCAGCGACTCCCTCGGGGTACGGGCGGCGCGGCGAGCGCTGCGCCGGCACGAGTTGACCGCCGGCGGCGCCCGCAGCAGTGACGAACTGCTCGTCGCCGCCGTGCTGGGCGCGGCCGCAGGGCCGACGGTGCCGACGGTGCCGAGGGTGCCGAGGGTGCCGGCGGTGCCCGCGCCGCTCGCGCGGATGGGCGCCGCGATCGCCGCGGGCCGGCGACGCGCGGGGTTCCGCGACGCGGCCGCCCTGGCGCCACCGGAGCCGCCGCACGAGCGCGAGCAGGCGGGGGAGCCGGAGACGACGCAGGCGCAGCACCGGCCGGGCCCTCCCCGGGCGCGTCCGCAGGTCGAGGTCGACGAGGTGCTGTGGGCCATCTGGTCGAGTCTGGGGCTGGAGCGGACGTGGCGCTCCCAAGCCCTGCGCGGGGGTCCGGCGGGGGCGCGGGCGGATCGCGACCTCGACGCGGTGTGCGCCCTGTTCGACGCCGCCGCACGGTACGTCGAGCGGCTGCCGGGAAGCCGCCCCGAAGGGTTCCTCGAGCACGTCGCGGAGCAGGAGATCGCGGCCGACAGCCTCGCGGCGCGCCGGGCGCGCGCCGGGGAGGTGACGTTGACCACCCCGGCCGGGGCGGTCGGTGGCGAGTGGCACACGGTGGTCCTCGCGGGCGTGCAGGACGGCGTGTGGCCCGATCTGCGGCCACGCGGCTCCGCGCTGCAGATCCCTCGACTGCTCGACGCCCTCGACGGCCGCGACACCGAGGCCGACGCCGACCGCGTTCGGCGGGTGCGTCACGACGAGGCGCGGCTCCTGTACGTCGCGGTGACGCGCGCCACCGAACGGCTCGTCGTGACCGCCGTCCGCGACGAGGAGACCCGGCCGTCGGCCTACCTCGACGTGATCGACCCCGTCGACGACCCCGACACCCGTCGCGCCACGGCCCCGGCTCAACGCCCCTTCTCCGAGAGCGGCGTGGTCGCCGATCTGCGCCGCCGGCTCCTCACCGAGACCGACGAGCGGGTGCGGGCCGCGCTGGCCGAGCGGCTCTCCCGGCTCGCGGAGGCGGGGGTGGCGGCCGCGGATCCCGATCGGTGGTGGGCGGGGCACGAGGTGACCGACGACCGCCCGGTGCGTCCGGCCGGCGAGCACGTCTCGGTCTCACCGTCCCGGGTCGAGGCGTTCACGCGGTGCGGCCTGCGCTGGTTCCTCACCTCGTGCGGAGGCCAGTCGACCCACGAGTCGACGGCGGTCGCGGTGGGCAACCTCGTGCACGAGATCGCCGCCGAGGTCGACAACGGCGACGAGTCGGCGCTGCACACGGCGCTGGAAGCGCGGTGGGCCCGCCTCGGGCTCGGCGACGGGTGGCTCGTGCGGCGGCAGTACGACCTGGCGCGCTCGATGCTCAGCCGGCTCGCCCGCTACGACGCGCAGGCGCGCAACGACGGTTGGCAGGTCGTCGGGCGGGAACTGCCGACGGCGGTCGAGGTCGGGCGCGCCACCGTGCGCGGACGAGTCGACCGGCTGGAACGCGACCCCGAAGGCCGGCTGCGCGTCGTCGACCTGAAGACCGGAGCCGGCAAACCGACTCGCGCGGAGGTCCCGCGGTTGCCGCAGCTGGGCGCCTACCAGGTGGCCGTGAACCGGGGTGCGTTCGCGGCGCACGGCGCCGACTCCGCCGGTGCCGCGTTGCTCCAGCTGGGGCGTGCGGCGGGCGCCCAGGTGACCCTGCAGGTGCAGGACTCGCTGGACCGCGACCCCGAACCGGGGTGGGCCGAGAACCTGTTGGCACAGGTCGCCGAGGGCATGGCCGCGGATCGCTTCGAGGCCCGGCTCTCCGAGAGCTGTCGAACCTGCCCTGCGGCCGACTCCTGCCCGTTGCTGGCGACGAGGTGGATGCTGTGACCGGCGCCGGTGCGCACGCGATCGCGCGGGCGCTGGGTCAGCCGCCGCCCACACCCGAACAGACCCGCATCATCGAGCACCCTCCCGCGTCGATGCTGGTCGTCGCCGGCGCGGGATCGGGCAAGACCGAGACGATGGCGTCCCGGGTCGTGTGGCTGGTCGCCAACGGGCACGTCGAGCCGCGCTCGGTCCT